>JBGPHF010000069.1:0-7292 GCA_041484215.1 Nitrospirota bacterium | reverse complement strand
CGCCAAGGAGATCCGTCTTGCCGTGGACGATAACGAGTCGGTTAAAAACCATCTCAAGCGGGCCAAGGCGATCCTTGCGGCGAAGCTGGTGCTCCGGAAGTAAAAGAGTGACGAGGGACGAGAGACGAGGGACGAAGGACGTTAAGATTTTTCGTCTATCGTCCTGGCGAACGAAGTGAGCGGTCGTCCATCATCCATCATTTTCAAGAGTGACGAACGGCGAACGGAGTGCAATATGCAGACAATACAAGAGAGCGACCTTAGAGAGACTATACAATTTCATGGGCACCTCTGCCCGGGGCTCGCGCTCGGCTACCGGGTGGCCAAGGCGGCGCTCCGGGAACTCAAGGCGGACCGGCCCCGCGATGAAGAGCTTGTCGCCGTCGTGGAGAACGATTCCTGCGCCGTGGACGCCGTTCAGTTCGTCACGGGCTGTACGTTCGGCAAAGGAAACCTCGTGTTCCATGATTACGGCAAGCACGTGTATACCGTATTCAACCGGGGGACCGGCAAAGGGGTCCGTATATCCGAGGACTTCCGCGGTTTCGACAACGACAGCCGTTTCTCCGTACTCAAAAAACGGCAGGAAGCGGGTGAGGATGTTTCCCGCGAACTGCAAGCGTACAAGATGGAAAAAGCCGCGGCCATTTTGAAGGCCGACGAAAAAGAGGTCCTTTCGATCACGCACGTTACCGTCCCTCCTCCCGGGGAAGCGAAGGTCAGGGGCTCGGTGCGGTGCGGCTTGTGCGGCGAGAAATTCATGGAATCACGCGGCCGTGTCAAGAACGGAGAAATTCTCTGTACACCCTGCTTCGAAAAGGAGTAAGCCCCTCTTTTGGCTACAATATTCTTGACAATAAACCCCGCTGAAGTTATTATATCCGTGCTCTGCCGTCCGAATTGAGATCAATGCAATAATAAGGAGGATTTGATGAGAAAATACCCTGTTTTCGCGTTGTTTGCCTTATTGTTGTTCGCCGGATGCGTGTCTCAGGCCACCTATGATATCAAGGCCAAGGAGTCGGAAACGCTGACCGCGCAGAACGACAGTCTTCAGGCCCAGATGAAGAGCCTGACGGCCGATGTCGACACGCTCAAGAAAGACAAGGAGTTGACCAAAAAGGAGAACGACGCGCTTCAGGCAAAGGTCAACGAGCTTACCCAGAAAGCGGAGAAAGCCGAGCAGCTCGAAAAGGCCACGCAGACTTATCAGGACTTGCAGAGAAAACTCGAAAAAGAGATACAGGAAGGTCAGGTTCAGATCAAAGAGATGAAGGACCGCCTCACCGTGACCATGGTAGACCAGATCCTGTTCCCTTCGGGGAGCGCGGAGGTCGGCAAGAAGGGGAAAGCGGTGCTCGACAAGGTCGTCACCATCCTGAAGGACGTGAAGGACAAACGGATCGAGGTTGACGGACATACCGACAACGTGCAGATAGTGAGTTCGCTGAAGAAGCGCTTCCCCACGAACTGGGAACTCTCGACGGCACGGGCCACGGAAGTGGTCAGGTACCTCCAGGAGGAAGGTGGTCTTGATCCCCATCGTCTCTCCGCAACAGGGTTTGCCGAATATATGCCGGTAGCTCCGAACGCTACGGACGAAGGCAAGCACAAGAACCGCAGGATCGAGATCGTGCTCTTGCCCCTGCTTAAGTAGCTAATGTTCACCGGGATCATAGAAGAACTGGGGAGCGTAAAAGCGCTCAGGCGTGAAGGGGGCTCGGCCCGCCTGACGATATCTGCTTCAACGACGCTTGGCGGCACTGCGCTGGGGGACAGCATCTGCGTGAACGGAGTCTGTCTCACCGTTGTTGAAATGAACGCGTCCGAGTTTTCCGCCGATGTTGCGGTGGAAACGCTCAAGGTTACGAACCTCGGTGAACTGAAGATCGGCGCGAAACTGAACCTCGAGCGGGCGCTTCAGTTTTCCGCCCGGATCGGGGGCCACTTGGTGAGCGGGCATGTGGACGCGGTGGGCCGCATCCGGGAAAAACGCGAAGAGGGAAACGGGTGGCGTATATTTTTCGACGCGCCGGAGCAGACGCTTCGCTTTATCATTAAAAAGGGTTCCATTGCGATCGATGGGGTCAGCCTGACCGTGGCCGATGTGGACAACGCCGGGTTTTCGGTCGCCATGATCCCGCATACGGCGAAACAGACGACCCTCGGATTTAAAAAAACGGGCGACCGGGTGAACCTGGAAACGGACCTTATCGGGAAATATGTCGAGCGGCTTCTATCCGGAAGGGTCGAAGGCGGCGTAAGCCTGGAGTTGTTGAAGAAGAACGGATTTGCATGAAGCAGTGCGGATTTTGCGCTACGGCAGTTGAAAGGATGATTGGATGAAGTTCAATACGATCGAAGAGGCCATCGAGGATATCCGGCAGGGAAAGATGGTTATCCTTGTCGATGACGAGGACCGGGAGAACGAGGGCGATCTCACGATGGCGGCGGAGGCGGTAACGCCCGAAGCGATTAATTTCATGGCCAAACACGGGCGGGGGCTCGTTTGCCTTTCCCTCACGCCCGAGCGCGTGGAGTACTTGCAGCTCCCGATGATGACCACGGACAACACGTCTTCCTTCGGGACGGCGTTCACCATATCCATTGAGGCGAAAAAGGGCGTGACCACCGGGATTTCCGCTGCGGACCGTGCGACAACCATCAAGGCCGCTATCAGTACCAAGTCGGGCCCTGAAGACCTGGCCCGGCCCGGACACGTGTTCCCGCTTCGCGCCAGGGCCGGCGGCGTGCTGCAGCGGGCGGGACAGACGGAAGGTTCCGTGGACCTGGCGCGGCTCGCCGGCCTCACCCCCGCGGGCGTGATTTGTGAAATCATGAACGACGACGGGACCATGTCCCGTGTGCCGCAGCTTATGGAATTCGCCAAGATGCACAAGATGAAAATCGTCACCATCAAGGACCTTATCGCCTACCGGGTGAAAAAGGAAACGCTGGTGCGGCGAGCGGCGATCACGAAACTTCCCACGAGCCACGGCGGCGACTTCACCGCGATTCTCTACGCGAACGACATCGACCAGCTGAGCCACATCGCTTTGATCAAGGGCGACATCAAGCCCGATGACGAGGTGATGGTGCGGGTCCATTCCGAATGCCTCACCGGCGACGTGTTCGGCTCGCAGCGCTGCGACTGCGGCGAGCAGCTGCACAACGCCATGAAGATGATCGACGCGGAGGGCAAGGGCATTATTCTCTACATGCGCCAGGAGGGCCGGGGCATCGGCCTCGAAGGCAAGCTCAAGGCCTATGAACTCCAGGACAAAGGCAAGGACACCGTCGAGGCCAACCTTGCGCTCGGATTCAAGGCCGATCTCAGGGACTACGGCGTGGGCGCCCAGATTTTACGCGACCTCGGCGTGCGCAAGATCCGGCTTCTCACGAACAACCCGAAGAAGATTGTCGGGCTCGAAGGCTACGGCCTGACCGTGACCGCCCGCGTGCCCATCGAAATGCACCCCCATGCGAAGAATATTCACTACCTCAAGATAAAGAAAAGCAAGCTCGGGCATATGCTGGAAAAGGTCTGATGAATTTCATAATTCAGGGTTTTCTGTTCGGAGGGGATTAATGGCAAAAATAATCCAGGGAGACCTGGCAGCCAAAGGGCTGAAATTCGGGATTGTCGCGGCGCGGTTCAACGATTTTATCACCAGCAGACTCCTGGACGGCGCTCTGGACGGCCTGCAGCGGCACGGCGCGGCGGAAGGGGACATCGAGATCATCAAAGTCCCGGGTTCCTATGAAATCCCCCTTGCGGCAAAGATGATGGCCCAGTCGAAAAAATACAACGCCGTTATCTGCCTGGGGGCGGTGATCCGGGGGGCCACGCCGCATTTCGAATATGTGAGCGCCGAAGTGAGCAAGGGCGTGGCCGCGGTCTCCATGGAAACGGGTTTGCCGGTCATCTTCGGTGTGCTTACCACCGACACTATCGAACAGGCCATCGAGCGCGCGGGGACAAAAAGCGGCAACAAGGGATGGGACGCGGCCCTCTCGGCCATAGAGATGGCGAACGTCATGAGGCAGATTGCATAAGCCGCGGATTTCCCCGCTGCGGCAGTCGATGATACGGCTATGAAGAGACGCAAGGCCAGGGAGTATGCCCTTCAGATACTCTTCCAGCTCGACATCAGAAAAGAAAAACCCTCAGCAACCGTTCTCAAGCATTTCTGGGCGGAATACGATCCCGACGACGAGGTCAAGGCGTTCACCGAGGAACTCGTAAAAGGGACTTACAAACACCTCGTCAAAATCAACGACCTCGTCCACCGCTGCGCAAAAAACTGGAGCCTCGAGCGCATGGCCGTTGTCGACCGGAACGTGCTCCGGATGGCTGTGTATGAAATACTCTACCGCATGGATATTCCTACAAGCGTAACCATCAATGAAGCCATAGAAATTTCAAAAAAATTCGGGACGGACGAGTCCGGGGCGTTCGTAAACGGCATCCTCGACCGCGTCGCGCGAACGACGGGCAAACTGGATGAGGCCCGGATCGAGGAGTAAGGCGAAAGGAATGCCTGGCTTGACGGTGAAGATACTACTGCAGGACATAAAAAAGCTCGAGACCGAGGCGCTGATCGTAGGATTTTACGAGAACATCAGGCCGCTCAAGGGACTCGCCGGAGAGCTCGACTGGCTGCTCTGCGGCGCGCTTTCCCGCCTTATTCTTGATAATAAAGTGCGCGGTTCGCTGGGCGACCTCGCGCTCCTGTCGTCGCGCGGCAAGGTGCCGGCGAAGAAAATATTCATGGTTGGTCTCGGCCCGAGAGAAAATTTTTCTCCGGCGATACAACGCCGCGCCGCCGAGGCCGCGGTTACGAGCGTGCTCGGAGCGGGCGTGCGGAGCGCGGCGATCGAGTATTTCAACCTCCCCGGCCTGCCGGCGGAGGCGGGGTTGTCCGATTTTCGGCGGGGTTTGACCGACGGCGCGGGAGGCCGGCAACTCGACCTTGCGCTCCTTGCGGCGGACGCGGCTACGTACGAAACAATGTCCCGGCGCATGAACGGATGACCGCCGCCAGTTCCAAATTTCGTCAGGAGGAAAACAACACCTTATGATTCCCCGCTACAGCAGACCGGAAATGGCCGGCCTCTGGGAACCGGAAAACAGATATCGCGCATGGCTCGCGGTCGAACTTTTTGCCTGCGAGGCGAATGCCAAACTCGGGCTCATACCGGCGAAGGCGCTTGCGAAGATCAAGAAAAAGGCTGATTTCGACGTCCGGCGCATCGACGAGCTCGAAAAGATCGTGAAGCACGACGTTATCGCTTTTCTGACGGCGGTGGGAGAAAAGGTGGGTCCCGAGGCGCGCTATATCCACCTGGGGCTCACGTCCTCCGACGTTCTCGACACCTCGCTGGCCTCGCTTATGCGGCAGGCCTCGGACGTCATCATCGACGATATCCGCATCCTTCTCAAGACGCTCAAACGAAAAGCGCTCAAGCACAAAGACACGGTCATGATCGGACGCTCGCACGGCGTACACGCGGAGCCCGTGACCTTCGGCCTCAAGATGGCGCTCTGGTACGAGGAAATGGGGCGCGCGCTCGAACGCATGGAGCGGGCCCGGGACGTGATCAGCGTGGGCAAAGTCTCGGGCGCGGTCGGCACCTTCGCCAATATCGATCCCTTCGTGGAAGCCTACGTCTGCCGGAAGCTTGGCCTCAGGCCGGAGCCGGTGGCGACCCAGGTGGTCCAGCGTGACCGGCACGCGGAATTCCTCACGGCCCTCGCGCTCACCGCGTCTTCAATCGAAAAGTTTTCCATCGAACTGCGCCACCTCCAGCGGACCGAGGTACTCGAAGCGGAGGAGTATTTCTCCGAGGGGCAGAAGGGCTCATCCGCCATGCCGCACAAGAGAAATCCCATCTCGGCCGAGAACCTCTCGGGGCTCGCCCGCGTCGTGCGGTCGAACGCCGCCGCGGCCATGGAGAACGTGGCGCTGTGGCACGAGCGGGACATCAGTCATTCGTCGGTCGAGCGGATCATTATCCCCGACAGTACGATCCTGATGGATTACATGCTGGCTCGTTTCAATACGCTCATCGATAAACTCTTTGTGTACCCGAAAAACATGGAACGAAACATGGCCATCTCGAAAGGGCTTTTCCATTCCGAGACGGTCATGCTGGCGCTCGTCGGCAAGGGGATTTCACGCGAGACCGCCTATTCTTATGTTCAGCGCAATGCGATGGAAGTCTGGAAACAGGGGGGAGATTTCAAGCAGCGCCTGAAGGGCGACAAAGACATCCGGAAGTATTTGAACGGCAGGGAACTTGACGCTTGCTTCGACCTTTCACATACTTTGAAGAAGGTCGATTACATTTTTAAGAGGGTGTTTAAGAAAAGATAAGGATGATGCAGGATAACATGATGCATGACAGACGTTTTTTTTATCGTGCATCTTGAATTTTGTATCCTGCATCTTCAAAAGGACGTAATTATGTTCGACAAATTTAACGACGAGTGCGGCGTTTTCGGGATCTTCGGCCATCCTGACGCGGCGAACCTGACCTACCTGGGACTGTACGCGCTCCAGCACCGGGGGCAGGAGTCGGCGGGCATCGTATCGTCCGACGGCAAACAGCTTTACACCGTGAAGTCCATGGGCCTGGTCGCGGACATTTTCGACGAAGAACAGATAAAAAAGCTTCCCGGCCACATGGCCATCGGCCACAACCGGTATTCAACGACCGGCGACAGCATCGCAATCAATATCCAGCCCATCTTCGTAAACTTCGCGCTCGGCGGCCTAGCCGTCGCCCACAACGGGAACCTGGTGAACGCCGGCCTCCTCAAGGACGAACTTGAGGCCTATGGTTCCATCTTCCAGTCCACCATGGACAGCGAGGTGATCGTCCACCTCATCGCCCAGTCGCGCATGGCCACTCTGCATGAGAGGATCGTAGACGCTCTCAGCCACGTGCAGGGCTCCTACAGCCTGCTCCTCGTTACGGAGAACGAAATAATAGCCGTGCGCGATCCGCACGGGTTTCGGCCGTTCTCTCTTGCGGAGCTCGATGGGGCTTATGTTGTGGCGTCCGAGACCTGCGCGTTCGACCTGATCGAGGCGACCTACATTCGCGACATCGCGCCCGGCGAAATGGTCGTGATCAGCAGCAAGGGCATTCAGTCTTCGTTCCCATTCAAAGCCGCGGAGCCGTCGCACTGCATCTTCGAGTTCATCTATTTCGCCCGGCCCGACAGCATGGTTTTCGGACAGAACGTGTATACGATCAGGAAAGAGTTCGGGAGGCAGCTTGCGCGG
>JBGPHF010000068.1:0-7325 GCA_041484215.1 Nitrospirota bacterium | reverse complement strand
GCTCGCCTGCTGCTTCCCGCCGTTTCCCTCTTGCTCCTGCTTGGGGGGTGCGCGGCGGTGATGGAGCGCTTTCCCGTTACTGAGAATGCGAAAAAGTTCCAGGAAGCCGAAAAGGCCTTCCAGGGCGGGGATTATGCCGAGGCGCGCAGGGGCTTTCTTGAAGTGGCCGCGGACATCACTGCTTCTCCCGCCCGCTCGGAACGGGCGCAATTCAACGCAGCGTATATTCTCGTTGCGCACGACAACGCGAATAAAGACTACGGCCTCGCGGTCCGGGAATTCGAGGAGTTGATCGCGAAGTACCCTGTGGGGGCGCATGTGGGAGAGGCGCGGACCTGGGTCGATATTCTCAAGACTTTTGAGCAGTCGAAAACCAAGGAACTTATGCAGCAGGTGGACTTGCTGACCAGGGAAATGGGGGACTTGGCTCAGGAGCAGCAGAAGATGCAAAAAGACGCGGAAACGCTCGGCCGGGAGCGGGACCGGCTGACGAGCGAGAAAAACGAGCTGACGAAAAAACTCGATGGCTTGCTGAACGACAAGGATGAACTGCTCAAGGGAAAGGCCGCACTGCTCAAAGAGCGCGACGGGCTCGGCAAGGACAAAAGCGCCCTGGAAAAAAAGGTGGACAGCCTGACGAAAGATAAGCAAACCCTCACGCTCGCCAAGGAGAAACTGGAAAAAAGCCTGCGGGAGCTATCGCTGGTGGACGTGAAGATGGAAAAGAAGAGAAGAAAAGTCAAATAGGCGGTCGAGCTGCGGGCCCTTCCCCGAGCCGTTCGCATTCTCCGCGCAAGGATAACTTCAGGAGCCCCGCTCTTTGCGGCGACGAGGTTTCCCTTCCCGCGCTTCGTTTGCTTCCCTGCGTTTTTTCGCAAAAATCCTCACCGGAGATCCGTGAAAACCGAAGGCTTCGCGCAGATTATTTTCTATGTAGCGGATGTAGGAAAAGTGCACGCCATCCGGAAAGTTCACGAACACGACGAACGTGGGCGGTTTGATCCCGACCTGCGTGGCATAGTAATATTTTACCCGTCTTGCCCGATAGAGCGGCGGTTCATGGCGTGAGATAAGCTTCTCAAAGACCCTGTTCAATTCGGCCGTGGGCACGCGCTTTTCGCGTTCAGCGATCACCTTGTCGAGTTCGTCGAAAACTTTTGTGACCCGCTGCTTCGTAAGCGCGGAAATGGCGACGACTGCCGCATAGTCGGCGAACTTGAGCCGCTGGCGGACCTCGGTCGTGATCCGCTTGAAGGCCTGCTCCTTGTCGGGCACGAGGTCCCATTTGTTCAGCACAATGATGATCCCTTTGCCCTCTTCATGGGCGAGCCCCACAATGCGCTCGTCCTGCTCGGTGATGCCTTCCGCGGCATCGATGAGCACGAGCGCTACGTCGGCCCGGCTCATGCCTTTCATGGCGCGCATCACGCTGTATTTTTCCACGCCCTGACTGATTTTCCCGCGGCTCCGGATGCCCGCGGTGTCGACGAGCACGTACTTCTTGCCGTAGTACTGGTACACGCTGTCCACGGCGTCTCTCGTCGTGCCGGCCACGGAACTGACGATCATGCGGTCTTCGCCGATGAGCGAATTCACAAAGGACGACTTGCCCACATTCGGCCGTCCGATGATCGCGACCCTCGGGAGCTCTGCCTTTTCCTCCGCTTCCGGCGGCGCTTTGGGCAGCAGGCGGTGCAACTCGTCCATGAGTTCGGAAAATCCCTGGCCGTGCTGGGCCGAGACGGGAAAGAGTGTGTCGATGCCGAGGCGGTAGAAATCGGGGAGGAATCCTTCGTGTTTTTCACCGTCCACCTTGTTCACGGCGTAGATCACGGGTTTGCCCGAGGCCCGGAGGCGCTGCGAAACCTCGATGTCCGCCGGGAGGAGCCCCTGCTTGCCGTCCATAAGGAAAACGATGAAGTCCGCTTCCTCGACGGCGAGGGTCGTCTGCTCGCGCATCTTGGAGTACATGGGGTCCTCGGTCACGGGTTCGAACCCGCCGGTGTCCACAAGCAGGAATTTCTTTCCGTCCCACTCGGCCTCGGCGTAGTTGCGGTCCCTGGTCACGCCGGGCGTGTCCTCGACGATTGCGAAGTTTCTTCCGATGATCCGGTTGAACAGGGTGGACTTACCGACGTTCGGCCGGCCCACTATGGCGACGACTGGTTTTGACATAGGTGAGGAGCGCTTTCCGCGATTGCGGCAATCGCTTCTTAATTGTTCCGTATTTGATGGAGAGTGCAGGGAACTATAGCACTTTTCCGCCCGGCAGTTCAAGAAAAAACCTTGCGAAGCCTTGATAATTATGTTATTTTTCAGTTTCACATTGCTGAAGGAGGCCGTATGCGCACGTATGCCCTGCTGGCAGTCTGCCTGTTCCTGTTTTCCGCGTCCCCTGCTCTCGCCGATTTCTACCGATGGGTAGACGCGGACGGGAAGGAGTTTTTCACGAACGACCCGAAGCAGATCCCGCAGGAATACCGCGATAAGGCAACTCTGGTCAAGCCCGAGGAGGACCGCGTGAGCGTGGGTCAAGAGCCCGCGGCGCCGGCCAGGAAGACGGCAAGCGGGAGGGAGCACAAGGACAAGTACGGCCACGGAGAAGAATACTGGCGCAAGAAGGCGGCCAATCTGCGGCTGAAGCTGCGCGATCAGCAGGATGAGTACGATCTGGTCCTGAAGCAGCTCGACGATCAGGAGCAGAAGCCGAAGAAGCTGTCGAACAAAAAGAAAAAAACCACGGGCCTCGAAAAGAAGAAAATGAAGCTCGAAAAAGACATCGCGAAGACCCGCCGCCAGCTGGAGGCCGAGTTGCCCGAGGAAGCGCGGCGGGCCGATGCCTACCCGGGATGGATACGAGAGTAGATGAAAAAGATCATTATTGCCCGGACCATCATGCATGCGCTCGGCGGCCATGATACGCTCTTCAAACGCGGAAACATAATGCTTTTCCCGGCGCGGACTTCCGAGGAGATCTTGAACCTGCACGGCGTTCACAAGGCGGACATGATCGTCACGGAGGCGTCGTTGCCGCTGATGGGGGGCGCCAAACTCTGCCAGGCGATACGCGCCAACGAGGAGCTCAGGGGCGTTTCTCTCATCATGGCGTGCGAGGGAGCGGAAGAATCGGCATGCCGGGCTGCGGGCGTGAATGCGATCGTAAAACACCCCGTGGACATCGGAGAGCTCTTTTCGCGGATAGCAGAATTGCTCGTGGTCCCGGAACGTCAGGAAATACGGACGCTGTTGCACGTTTCCGTGAACGGCAGGGACGGGAGCAAGTCTTTTCTCGGCACTACCCTGGACATCAGCATTTCGGGCCTGTCGCTGGAGACGGAGCACGCGCTCAAAAAGGGAGACCGCGTGACCTGTTTGGTCGCGATCGGCAAGCGCGAGCTCGGTTTCGAGGGCGTCGTCATGCGGGTCGAAGCGCCCCCGGCGGGAAAATTCCGGTACGGAGTAAAATTTTTGAGCCTCGACACGAAGTCCATGATCATCATCGATCAATTCGTCAAGGGGAGCCTCAAGCAGTAGATCCGACACATTCCCCTGGAGGAGTCGTTTGGACGAACGGTACGATTTTAAAAAAGTAGAAGAACGCTGGCAGCGCGCGTGGGCGGAGGGGAAGACCTTCGCGGTGACGGAAGACCCTGTCAAGCCCAAATACTACTGCCTCGAGATGTTTCCCTATCCCTCGGGCAGAATTCACATGGGCCATGTGCGGAACTATGCCATCGGAGACGTGATCTCTCGCTACAAGCGGATGCGCGGGTTCAACGTGCTCCATCCCATGGGCTGGGACGCCTTCGGCATGCCGGCCGAGAACGCCGCGATCAAGCACGGCATCCATCCCGCGAAGTGGACCCTCGAAAATATCGCCAACATGCGCGACAAACAGCTCAAGCGATTGGGGCTCTCCTACGACTGGGACCGCGAAATCACGACCTGTCTCGAAGAATACTACCGCTGGAACCAGTGGTTGTTTCTCAAGATGTACGAACGGGGGCTCGCTTACAAAAAACTTTCCTACGTGAACTGGTGCCCTTCCTGCAACACGGTGCTCGCGAACGAGCAGGTGGAGGACGGTCTCTGCTGGCGGTGCAGCTCCGTGGTGACGCACAAGGACCTTGAGCAGTGGTTCTTCAAGATCACGCACTACGCCGAGGAACTTCTTTCCGGGTGCGACAAGCTCACGGGCTGGCCCGAGCGCGTCCTCACCATGCAGCGGAACTGGCTCGGCAAGTCCGTCGGTGTGGAGGTGAATTTCACGGTCGAGGGCATGGGCGAGCCGCTTCCGATTTTCACCACGCGGCCGGATACGCTCTACGGCGTGACGTTCATGAGCATTGCGCCCGAACACCCCAGCCTTGAAACGCTCATTAAAGGAAAGCCGCAGGCCGACGAAGTTCGCGCCTTTGTCCAGCGCGTGATGCGCGAGGATAAAGCCGAAAGGACCGACGAAGGCCGGGAAAAAGAGGGCGTCTTCACCGGCGCTTTCGCGATCAATCCGCTGAACGGGGAAAAAGTGCCGGTCTGGGTCGGAAATTTCGTGCTCATGGAATACGGCACTGGCGCGATTATGTCCGTGCCCGCGCACGACCAGCGCGACTTCGAGTTCGCGAAGAAGTATGCTATTCCCGTTCGCGTCGTGATCCAGAATGCGGAAAAGGACCTCGACCCTGCTGTGATGAAGGAGGCTTTCGTCGCCGAAGGTACAATGGTGAACTCCGGACCTTTCGACGGTACGCCCAACGTGAAAGGAAAAGAAACGGTCGCCGACTATGTCGAGCAGAGGAAGCTCGGCAAGCGCACCGTGAACTGGCGGCTCCGCGACTGGGGAATCTCCCGCCAGCGCTACTGGGGTACGCCGATCCCGATCGTGTACTGCGACGCCTGCGGCGTGGTGCCGGTGCCTGAGAAGGACCTGCCGGTCAAACTGCCGATGGACGTCGAATTCACCGGGAAAGGCCGTTCTCCCCTGGCGGAAGCCAAGTCCTTCCGTGAAACGACTTGCCCCACGTGCGGAGGCAAGGCGTGGCGCGAGACGGACACCATGGATACCTTCGTGGATTCGTCGTGGTACTTCCTCCGCTACTGCTCTCCCCGGGAGTCCGGCGCCCCGTTCGACAAAAAGGCCGCCAGCTATTGGATGAGCGTGGACCAGTACATCGGCGGGATCGAACATGCCGTCCTGCACCTCCTCTATGCGCGGTTTTTCACCAAGGTGGTCCGGGACCTCGGACTTTTCGACGGCGATGAACCCTTTCTGAACCTGCTTACCCAGGGCATGGTGATCAAGGACGGGGCCAAGATGAGCAAGTCCAAGGGCAACGTGGTAGACCCGGACTTCATCCTGAACAAGTACGGCGCGGACACGGCCCGGCTTTTCTCGCTCTTCGCGGCTCCGCCCGAGCGCGACCTCGAATGGAACGATCAGGGCGTGGACGGGGCCTACCGGTTCCTGCACCGCGTCTGGGCCATTGTCCATAAATTCAGCGAAGGCGTGAAGAACGTAAAACCCGCGGGGCCCGAGGCTCGGGGAGACAAACTGTACCGAAAGACCCACCTTACGATCAAGAAGGTGACCGAGGACATCGAACGGGAGTTTCATTTCAACACCGCCATCTCGGCGCTCATGGAAATGATAAACGAGATGTACGATTACACGGCGGATGGCGCGGCGCAGGACAGACTGCCTGTCCTCCGGTCGGCCGTCGATGCGCTCACGCTGCTCATTGCTCCGTTTGCCCCGCATTTCGCCGAGGAACTCTGGGAAACGCTCGGCAATAAGGAGAGCATCGCCAATGCCTCCTGGCCGTCCTACGATCCGGAGGCCATCGTCGCAACGGAGATGGTTGTCATCGTGCAGGTGAACGGCAAGGTCAGGAGCAAACTCACGCTCCCGGTGGGTACGCCCGACAGTGAAATCGAGGCCGCGGCCCTCGCGGACCTCAAGGTCAAAGAATACACGAACGGGAAGGCCCTGAAGAAGGTCATCGTCGTGCAAGGGAAGCTGGTGAATGTGGTTGTTTAAGAGGGTCACGAGATGAAGGACGAGAGACGAGGGAGTAATGATGAGAAATGATAGACGAAGGACGAGGGACGAAAAGGCATTGAATCATACGTCCATCGTCCCAGCGAGCGAAGCGACCGGTCGTCCGTCGTCCCTCTTGATGGTTTTTCTCCTACTCCTGCTTCTCTCCTCCTGCGGCTATCATTTCTCGGGCACCGGCGGAATCGTCCCCGAGGGGGCAAAGACCATAGCGGTCCCCGTGTTTTTCAACGCAACGAGCGAGCCGTACGTGGACGTGGAAGTAACGCAGGCCGTGGTGGATGAATTCATCGTCGACGGAAGGCTGCGCGTGACGGGCCTTGACGAAGCGGCCCTGGCGCTTCGGGGCAGGGTGCTGAAGTTCGAAGTGAGCCCGTTATCCTATAATGCGCAAGCCTATGTGCAGCAGTATCGCGTGCATTTGACCGTGGAAGCGACCCTGGAAGACCTGCGCACAAAAAAAATCCTCTGGCAGGAGAGGGGAATATCATCCAATTTTATCGCCGACTACGCCGTATCGATTGGCGATATCCGGCTGACGCGCATTGCCAAGGAAACCGCGATCAAGAAGGCGAGCCAGGACATTGCCTGGACGCTACGGAGCAGGGTCCTGGAGGGGTTTTAGATCAGAGTCGCACCGCCGGCAGCGGCTTCCCACGGCCTGGACTTGGGCGTGAGAAATTAACTGTCCATCCGGAAGCTATTTTTTTATTATGCTCAAATACACCGACCTCATATCCAATCTTAAAAAAGGCGTCGTCCTTCCCCTGTACCTTTTTTACGGAGAAGAAGAATTCCTGATTCAGGAAGCGCTCGAGCTTATCGTCAAGAAGACCGTGGAGCCCGACGCCAAGGATTTCAATTTCAACACGGTCTATTGCCGCGAGACGCCGGCCTCGGAGCTTGTGAACCTTTGCCAGACCCTCCCGTTCCTGTCGTCGATGCGGCTGGTGGTCGCCAAGGACTTCGACACGTTCAAGGCGGCCGAGCTCGAAGAACTCGTTCCGTACCTCAAGGACCCTTCCCCCAGCACCTGTTTAGTCATGGTCTCCAGCCAGGGGAAGTACGATAAAAAATCCGTGACAACGGCGGTGGAAGCGCACGGCGCAGTGACCCGGTTCTACGCGCTCTTGGACCGCGAGATCATTTCGTGGATCGAAGGATGGGCGCGGTCCCGGGGCCTGTCCCTGCAGCGCGACGCGGCCCAGTATCTCTGGCAGACCATCGGAAACGACTTGCAGAAGATAAGCAACGAACTTGAAAAAGTCGAGAT
>JBGPHF010000067.1:0-7346 GCA_041484215.1 Nitrospirota bacterium | reverse complement strand
TCGCCTACCGAACGGGACTGATTCTGCAGGTGCTCGGTCTTGCCGTCGTATCGGCGCTCTATCCGCTGGAGAGCCCCTTCTATACCGCGGGCATCATGCTCTTCGAACTGGGCGTACTGCTTTCGGCTGTGTCCCTTTTGGTACGAATGCGGCAGGTCAAAAGAACGGTCCTCGGTTTGGTGCTGACCGGATTCACGATGCAAGGGGTGGGATACTTCGCGGCGCCGGAGCAGTATGCCGGCACGTTCCTGCTCGCCGGAATCGGGTTCGTTTGCGCCGGAGCGGCGGGCATGGCGGGGAAAGAAGCGTACTGCTTCGGATATTGGGAAGGATGGCTGCTGGCAATGCTCGGCTTCCCTCTCATGGTGTTCACGAACCTTTTCGGCAAGGAGCACCGTATCTTCAACTCGTTCGGATTTGCAGCTCTTTTTTTGCTGCTCTTTTCCCTTACGGGCAGGAAGCTCAGGCAGAGACTGTGGGGCAGAGGTCAGATGCGGTGAAGAAAACCTTAGCAAGTTAACTGCTGAAACTGCTGAAATTGCAGCCATAATTATGGGTTTTTCAAAAAAGCTTCGTAGGTATTTGTCTGTCTTCTGTCTTCTATCCCTTGCTTTCCTTCACCGGTCCCGGTTTTTCATAAGGGTAATGAGCACGAATCCCGAGCTTCAAGAGACCTTTCCCGATCAGCCGACTGGCGGACTCAGCCACCTTCGGGTCGAACTGTAGTCCCGACTCCCGTTCCAATTCCAGGAGCACATCTTGCGTGGAAATCGTGCCTCGGTAGGGCCGTTCCGATACCATGGCGTCGATCGTATCGGCCACGCTAAGCACTCGCGCGGTAAGCGAAATATCCTCACCGGACAGTCCCCGAGGATAGCCCTTCCCGTCGAAGCGCTCGTGGTGCTGGTAGATCGCGCTGATAATCGTTGGAGAAAAGCCGATCGGCTCAAGGATCCTGAGGCCGTGCGCCGGGTGGTCCTTCATGACATCGAACTCTTCCCGGCTCAGCCGGTCTGGCTTGCTGATGATAAGCTCGCTGATTCCGATCTTCCCGACATCGTGCAGAATAGCCGCAATATGCATTTCTTCGAGGTGCGTCGGACTGAGCCCCAGGTCCCTCCCGATGGCAACCGCGTACTTTGCCACATTCGTGGAATGCCAGCGCGTATACGGGTCTTTTGCCTCCACGGCAGCCACGAGCGCCTGGACCGTCCGGAAGTAATTTTCCCGCAAGTCTTCGTAGAGCGCCGCGTTCTCCATGGCGGTCACTGTCTGACTGGACAGGATGTGCACGATCTGGAGATCGCTCGCGGTAAACGCCGCCCCGGAAAATCTGCTCACGTTGAGCACGCCGAACACCTTGTTCTTCCCGATAAGAGGGACGGACATGGATGATGCCGGCATATTTTCGACGTTGATAGCCGCCATCACCTCGGGATCGGCGTGCTTCCCCCCCGAAATGATAAGGGCTTTTTTGTTTTTGAGCACCAACCCGGAAACGCCCTCACCCGCCTTGCGCCGCGCCTTCGTGGCCACTTCCGCCGGCAGGCCGTGCGACGCCCGGATGACGAGGTCCCCGTTTGTTTCGTCCGCAAGCATGAGAGAAACCCTGTCCACAGCGAATTCCTTGACGAGCACTTCGGTGATGATCTTAAAAAGCTGGGCGAGATCGATCTCGGTAACGAGCAGTTTACTGATCTCAAACAGCGGGATGAGGGCCTTGAGCCTGATGTTCTCCTTTTGAAGCCTGCTGCGGGTTATGGCGCGCTCCACGGCCCCCACGAGCTCTTCCTGGGTAAACGGCTTCAGGACGAACCCCTCGACGCCGCGCATCAACGATTCAATTGCCGTATCCAGCGTGCCGTGGCCGGTGATAAAAATCGTCACAATATCCTGGTTCTTCTGCTTGACGCGCTCAAACAGTTCAAGACCGTCCATCCCCGGCATTTTGATGTCCGTTATCAGGAGGTCCATATCGCTCCGGGCGAGCTCCTCCAGCGCAACCGCGCCGTTTGCCGCCGTCGTTACCTGGTAGCCCTCGGCCGTCAAAATGTGTGAACAGAGGTCTCTGATCATTTCTTCATCGTCAACGATGAGTATCTTTTCACTCGACATGCTTAATGCCTCGCTTCAGTTTAGGAATAAGGAATGCGGAGCGGAGTGCGGGTTTAAAATCCGCAACCTGCAATCCGCAATCTGAAATTTTTACACCGGCAGCACCACACGAAAAGTCGATCCCTCGCCGACTTTACTTTCTACCTCGATTCTCCCGCCATGATTATGGACAACCATGTAGCTGATCGACAGGCCCAGCCCGGTGCCCTCGCCTTCTATCCGCGTAGTAAAGAAGGGGTCGAAAATCTTATCAAGGTGGGCCTCGGGAATGCCGATGCCGCTGTCGATAAATTCGACGGCCTCTCTATCCCGTCCACCCGCGTCCTTTCCGCTCACACACCGGATTATAAAACTGCCGCCGTTCGGCATGGCGAAAAACGCGTTGTTGATAAGATTGACGAATACCTGCTTCATTTCATCAACATCCACAGACACCGGGGGCAGCCCGTCGGGACAGTCCGCCGTAATGACAATCCCCGCTACGCGGGCCTGCCCCTTGACGAGTTCCAGCGTATCGCGAACAAGGCCGCACATGTCGGTTTTCACGAGCAGCGGCGGTTTCCGCCGCGCGAAATCCAGGAGGTTTTTGAGAATTTCTCGCGCGCGCAAGGTTTCGCGCTCGATAGTCTTGAGCTGTTCTTTTTTGTCCGCCGGGATATCATCGGACTTGAGCAGCAATCCGGCATACCCGAGAACGCCCGCGAGCGGGTTGTTGACTTCATAGGCGATATTAGTGGCCAGCTCCCCGATAGCAGCGAGTTTCGTGCTCTGGACGAGTTGTCGCTGCGATTGGTGCAAATTCCTGGTCATTGCGTTAAAGGCTTCGCCGAGTTCGGTCAGTTCGCTGCCCCGCCAATCGCTGGTGTCCACGTGTTGCCCAAGCTCACCGCGCGATACACGCCTCGTGGCATCAAGCAGCCTCTGTAGTTTTTTATCGAGGCTCCGGGTCAGCACGGTGGCGATCAGGACGGCCAGGAGAAACCCAAGCAGGAGCGTTGCATAGAGCACGCCCCGCACCTGCCGGATGGCGGCGGTCGTTTCCTCGGTCTTCTGCTGCAAATGAACATTCGCGGTAAAAGCCATGCCCTGGGTCATCGTTATCAGTTCCTGGCCGAGGTCCTGAGCTCTGTGATCGAGCGTCCCTATCATTGCCGGGTTGGCGGAAGCGGTCACGAGACGGCTGATTGCGCTTTTATAGTCGTTTGTCAGATCCCGCATCCCAAGAATGCCCTGGGTGAGCTCGGGCGAGTGATGACAGCCCACGCAGACATCCATGG
Source organism: Nitrospirota bacterium (assembly GCA_041484215.1). Lineage (GTDB taxonomy): Bacteria > Nitrospirota > UBA9217 > UBA9217 > UBA9217 > JBGPHF01. The sequence goes on along the minus strand of JBGPHF010000067.1, from coordinate 3,954 downwards.
CTTTATCCATTTCTTGCACTTGGACGACGAGCATATCAACGGCGCCCCCGCTCCGAATTTTATTCCGCGAGCTGTTCGCTTGCACTTGCTGGATATGGATGATAAGGTCTTCTCTCAGGATCTCGACTTGATGAAGCAGGATAAGCCTGTCCATTCTATTCGCAGTCCTGGTTATAAAGATGGTGGCGACAAGGCTCCCCAGAAAAAAAAGCAGCAGCAAGGACCCGAAGCCTATGAGTATTCTCCTTTTCATCGATTTCCTTCAATCATTTATTTTCATAGCGATAGGTCTTCAGGAAAATCCCCACCCGCGCCGAAAGTTTATACAGATAGGCATAATCGCCATCTTCCGTTTCGATGAAACGAATAGCGCCGAAGCGCCGTAGGGCATCTTTCCCTTCGGCGTTTTTGTCCATGTCGAGGAGCGCGTCCTTCAACAGGCGCTTGAACCCGGGTTCGAGATCGCTGCGCACGGCAAGGCAATTCTCGGGCACGGCGCCTGAGGCCGACAAAACCATCAATTCATTTTCTATCCGGGGATTCGCCGCGGCCATCTGTTTATAGATGGTGTTTTTGGCCGCGCCGACGTCCGCCTCCCTGTTCAAAACCGCCTGAACAGCAGCATCGTGGCTTCCCGCGAAAAAACTTTCCCCGAGAAAGGCCCGCGGGTCCGTGATGCCGTTGTCCCGAAAATACGCGAGCGGAAAAAGGTAGCCGGCCGTTGTAGCACGCTCAACAAAAACGAACCGTTTGTCTTTCATGTCGCGGGCGGTCCGGATTCCGCTGTCTTTCCGCACAAAGAGAAAGCCTTGGTAGGTCGACGTTCCGTCCAAATTTACCGGGCGTGCCAGCGGCTCGACACCAAGCTGGCTATGAGCCAATGCATACGTAAAACTGCCGAAAAAGGCTCCGTCCAGCTTCTCCTTGGTAAAATGCTCGATGATGTTTCCGTAACGGCTCAAACTCGTAAAGCTAACGTTGATGCCCGCGTGATCGGAAAGATAGCTTTTCAGGATTTGATAACGCTCCCTTTGACGAAAGATATTCTGCTCCGGAATCAATCCGATCAACAGGTCCCGTTGGCCGGGAGCCTGTTCAGCCCGTCGCTCGTCGCGCCGCTCACATCCGGCGGAAAGCACCAGCATGGCGCACAGAACGCCACCAGCTATACGGCGACCTGATTTTTTCATCTCGCGCTCCCTTGACTAACGGTTATGCGGAAAAACTTCTTTTTTAGAGAGTGGCAGGAAAACCTTGAATGCCGTTCCCCGCCCCGGTTTGCTCTCGACCTCGATCCTTCCGCCGTGATTCTGAATAATCCGGTAACTGATGGAAAGGCCGAGGCCGGTCCCTTCGCCTGTTTCTTTCGTCGAAAAAAAAGGTTCAAAAATCTTCCTGATGTTTTCCTCAGTTATGCCGACTCCCGTATCCACGAATTCAACCACTGCCTCCTGGTCGTCGACCACGGCGAGGCGTATCCGCAGTTCACCGCCCTTGGGCATCGCCTGCATTGCGTTATTGATGATATTGATGAATACTTGCTTGATTTCGTTGGCGTCCATATTTACGACCACGGGAGAGCCATCATAGGTCTCGTATATTTTTACGGAGGATGATTCGGCTGCGCCGTGAACAAAGGCAATCGTTTCCCTGAGCGGGAAAAGAAGGTCCGAAGGGTGGAACCATGAAGCTTTCTGGCGCGCAAAATCGAGAAGGTTGCGGATGATTTTTCTTACCCTGAGCGTTTCTTGTTCCATCATGGAGAGAATTCGTTTCGAGAGCTCCGGCATCTCCGGGGTCTTCAGCAGGTGCGTCGTATATCCCAGAACGCTGGTCAGCGGATTATTGACCTCGTGCGCGACATTGGCCGCGAGTTCTCCGATCGCCGCCATTTTTGTCGAATGCACGAGCTGCTCCTGAGCGCTCTGCAATTCATTCATCTTCTCCTTGAGGTCGGTGTATAACGACGCATTCTGCAGCGCCGCCCCCGTCAGGCTTGAGAACACGGTGAACAATCGTAAGTCTTGCTTATCGAACGCACCACCGCCCTTTTTATTCACGGCTGTCAGCATCCCGATCATGGAGTTTGAAGACCACAGGGGGATCGTCATAAGAGACTTGATGCCGAGCGTTTTCATGAGGGCTCCGTCCAGCCGAAAATCGGCTTGGGCCTCGGAGATCAAAAGCGGGGTACCGTAGCTGGCAATCCAGTTGTAGATGCCCCCGGCCTCAAGAGGCAAAGAGAGCCCGCCCAAGAGGCTCGATTTGCTTCCCCGCTTGCCGATATATTTCAAGGCACAGTCGGTTTTGTCGACGACCACCAAAGCGGTCGTTTCCGCTCTCACCAGATCCTCGGCGCGGGCTGCGATCTTCACGATGAGCGCTTCAAGATCGAGACTCTCCATGAGGTCGAGCCCGGCGGTGTGGAGGATGAATAAATCTTTATTGCCGCGAGACAGGCTGAGTTCACGCTGCTGCAACGTAAGCGCCATTTGATTAAAAGCGTGCCCCAGCCGGCTGATTTCGTCGTTGCCCTTGATGGGAACCGGAGAGTCCCAATTCTGCTTGCTCAGCCGTTCAGCGGCATCGCTGAGCCGAAGAATGGGCCTGGTAATGCCGACGGCAATAACCTGGCTGAAAACTACGCCAAGCAACAGGATGCCGAACAATACGACAAGTGCCTGTTTGCTTATGTGTGAAAATTTTTCCGCGTGACGCTGCCCTGAAATTCCCACGCGAATGAATCCTACCCGTTCGTGCCCCGCAAGAACAGGGTACAGGAGATCATATATTTCGGATTTTTTCTTGGTAAACAAAGGCTGTTGTATCTGGAGCAGGTCGCGGCTAAGCGCAACATCGCTCAGCTCAGACTGACTGTCGGCGAGCATGGTATAGAAATGCGCACGATTGCTAAAAAACACTTCAGAGGGGCTGTTTGCGTTGAGAATTTCTCCACTGTGATCGTAAACAACGATGTAGAGAAGATCACTGCCCGGCGATGCATCATCATGCGCGGCAAACAGAGGCGTCAGTTTGCGGCTGATCTCGAGTCTGTTGCCCGTGATGACGTCGTCCACAGTCAACGCCGATAAATCCATAGCCACATACAGCGCTCGAACACGGATTTCCGCATCCAGCGCTTTGTTCCCCTGCCAGAGGAAAAAAGCGCCTACCAGCACGGCAACGAGAACGAGCGCGGCGGCCATAAAAAAAGAGACCCGGCAGCCGACGCCTCCCCACCACCGGGCAAAAATTCGGCGAAAGAACTCTAACGCCGCGGAGAATATTTTTTTTCCGTCAGCCATGGGTTACGCTGTCATAAAACACGGCATATAGTAACATAAATGTGTTTTTCTGTAAATGCAATAAAAAAGGCAAGGAGAATATCCCCTTGCCCTATTATTGACACTTGCACCCGCATAAAGAAACGCGGCAAACCAGCCGTGTCCGTTATCAAGCTTGACTTGAATTTACGCGCATCCGTTGTATCGCGCTACGAAGCTTTTGGTTTTTCAGTCCCCTGGGCCATTGAGCCCTCTTTTTTCCCCCGCTCCACCAGCTCGATGACGGCCATGGGAGCTGCGTCGCCAGCCCTCGTTCTTGTCAGAGTGATTCTCGTATAACCGCCGTTTCGCGCAGCAAATCGCGGACCGATTTGGGTAAATAAGCCGCTCACGACAGTCTCATTGTTGATGAAACTGAGGGCCTGGCGCCGAGCGTGCAAATCTCCGCGTTTTGCGAGCGTGATCATTTTTTCCGCCAAAGGACGCATTTCCTTCGCTTTTGCCACCGTGGTCTCGATTTTCTCGTTCTGGAGCAAAGAAGTAACGAGCATCCTCAACAACGCTTTCCGGTGACTCGTGTCCCTGCCAAATTGTCTGCCAGCGCATCCGTGTCTCATATCGTATCCTTATCCTGTCTGCAATAATGTTAAGCCTCGGTCGGCTTTTCCGC
>JBGPHF010000066.1:0-7350 GCA_041484215.1 Nitrospirota bacterium | reverse complement strand
GAGTGTGAGCAGCTCATCATCGGAAAGCAGGGTCTTTGGTCCGCGTTTCCGATTCACCGAGGGCTTGGCAAGCCGATCCTTTCTTCCGTAGAAGGAGGATCGGGGTTCTTCCCAGGCATGGCAGACACGCTGGATGCCATAGAGCTTGCCGGTAGTCGTAGAGATCGCAGTGCTCATTTCTTCGATCTCTCCGGTGCCAAAGGGCGGGCTTTACTCACTTTGTACCGGAGCAGCTCATTCTCCATGGTGATCTCGCCGAGACGGCGCATGGCGGCAGCTAGCTCCGCTGCCAAAGGATCACCATCCCGGGCTTTGAGTGCGGCTTCTATCCCCTGGAGGGCTTTTCTATGCCACTTCTCCATGCGATAGACCTCGATACCCAACTCCCGGGAGAGAGCATCGATTGGTTCTCCGCGCATCAACCGAAGGACGACCTCCTTCTTGCGGCTGACGGTCCAGCGGAGAACTTCAGGTGAATCGGACGGCTTAACATCTTTTCCCATTTAACGGCCTCCTTGGATATATGTTTTAACATAAAATCGTGTCCAAGAAAACCGGGGCCGCTATAATATACAATAGAGTCCTATCTTCGGCTGAAATAAAACTTGCGGGGGCGTTGGTGTCAGGATGTCTGAACCTCCTCGGAATGCCCGTTGAGAATGCTTCGGTTACGCTCCGGCAAAGTTTGGCATCCAAGCAAACAACCACTACCGATGGTAACGGGTGTTATCAATTTAACAGCCTAGTTTCCGGCCAAACCTTCAAGGTGGAGATTCTCGGACCGATTGCGCCGTAATATTGAGCTTTGCTCATAAAATGAAATTACTTAGCACCCCACATTAGTTTAGATATATTGGCTGATAATTGAAAATCAAGCGACCTGCCCCCTCGCAATATAGGTTAAACTAGTGCCCCGGCTCCTAAATACGGAGTCACAACCAAGGGAGGCAAGTCACGACATCTTCATAATCAGCATTTCTCTGAATGAGTATTCTGGGGTCCATTTAACACATTAGACTTTCCCAAGTGGGGCACATAAGCCCACTTGGGTTTATTTTTTCTTCAACATGATTACTAGCAGAAGTCTGGTGTCAGACTCCGGAATTGACATATTGACAATCTTAGCTCTACCTGCTCTCTTCCTCTCAGTGCTAGAAAACCCCGCATAGAATACGAAGGAGCCTTCTATCATGTCATCACGCTACTCACTTTGTGCTCTTGACATCGGTAAGAACTTGCAGTAAGATAGTTGTATAGTTTAACAGTTGAACAAGGAGTAGAGCATGTCATTGGTAAAGATTAAGAATAAATACCAGATCGTAATCCCCGAAGACGTCAGAAAAAATATTCAGGTGAAAATCGGCGATACCTTGGAAATTGTGGAGAAGGACGGCGTCCTGATCTTAAAGCCTGTCATTGTAATCGATAAGGCACAGGCCTACTTCTGGTCCGAGGAGTGGCAGGCTGGAGAGAAGAAGGCTGAAGCCGCGAAGAAAAAGGGTGCATTCAAGGAATTCAAAAAAGCGTCTGAGACAGTTAAATGGCTAAAAAGCTAAGGATCCTTCAAACGTTTAAGAAGGATTACAACAGACTGCCCGCCGCCATTCAAGACAAGGTGGACAAACAACTTGAATTCCTACTCGCCAATCCCGATCACCCCTCCTTGAACCTCCATCCGGTTCGAGGGACGAACGGCATTTGGGAGGGTTCTATTGATTATCACTATCGGTTCACTTTCGAACTGGACGGCGACTTTTTTGTACTTCGCAAAGTCGGCACGCATGATGTTTTGAAGAAGCCTTAAACCTATCTGGATTTAACAAGCGGCAAACCCTTCCCTTATTAAAATTATCGCACCTACACGCATCCATAGTTTCCACTTTTTGACCCTTACAACCACACCGTTATAAACGTTCTCCCGCATGGGAGTGAATGATCGCGAAAGATTAAAAGAATACCGGTTGTAGCTTGCAATGATCCCCATGCATGGCATTCACGAAATCGCCGGCCTCAAGAATGCTATGCTATAATTTTCTCATGACCATACCCACGCGTATTCTAGGAAATACCGGACAGAGCGTGACCATCCTGGGCCTGGGCGGCGAAGGCGTGCTCAGGACCTTCGGACAAGATCGGGAAGCATACGCTCTTATCAACCGGGCGCTGGACCTCGGGATCAACTACTGCGAATCGGCGCGCGCCTATTCGGGGAGCGAGTCGTATTACGGCAAGGCGATCAAAGAGCGCCGGAAGGACATCTTCCTCACGAGCAAGTCTCACGCGCGTGATCGTGCGGGCGCGCTGGCGCATCTGCACGAGACCCTGGCGAACATGAAGACCGATCACCTGGACCTCTGGCAGGTGCATGACGTGCGGGAAAAATCAGAAATACAGGAAATCTTTGGCCCCAACGGGGCTATCGAGGCGTTCCAGCAGGCGAAGCAGGCGGGGAAAACGCGGTTTATCGGCGTCACCGGTCATCATGATCCTTCCATCATCGTAAAGTGCATCGAGCAATTCGGTTTCGACACCGTGCTGATGCCGGTCAATCCCGCCGAGCCGACGTACCGTAGTTTTATCGGGCAAGTCCTCCCCTCGGCGCGAAAAAAGAACCTGGGCGTCATCGGCATGAAAGTCTATTTGCGGGGGCGTGCTGATCAACTGCCTTGGTATACGAGCATGAAACCGTTCCTGCGCTTCGCCCTTTCTCAGCCGATCACTACCGTCGTCATCGGCTGCGACGATATTGCCCAGCTCGAAGAAAACGTCGAGTTCGCCCGTTCCTTCAAACCCATGTCAGGGGAAGAACAGCAGAAACTCATCCGTGACGTCTCGCCCTTCGCGCGCGAGCTGATGTACTACAAGCCGTAACCCCTGTCCCATGATATACTATGCCTATGAGCAATGAAGCCAGGTGTTTCCACGTATAAGGGGTGATGAGGCATGAAACCATTTTCTGCTATTGCCGTCGCGGTATTTTCGGTTCTTTCGCTTGCGCATCTTCTCCGCCTCTTTTACGGATGGGAAGTCGTGGTGAGCGGTTTCGTTGTTCCCCTGTGGGCGAGTGTGCCCGCACTTATATTTGCGGGTACTCTTGCGTTCATGCTCTGGCGGGAAACACGAGGGTGAAGTTTGTGAGCACAGTGCGTTACAACGGCTACCATGACTAAATTCATCAAGCCCATAAGTTTTTTTCTTTTCATCCTGACTCTTTACGGCTGTAACGTCCAGAGGAACATGCTTTATTACCCGAGCACATATCTGCCCTCACAATCTTTTCTTTCAGCCAACTACATACAGTTCTGGCCTTCCGACTCGAACGATTATCGGGGCTTCATCGGTACCCCCCAAGCAAGTAAAATAAAAGGAACGATCGTAATTTTCCATGGAAATGCCGGCACGGCTTCGGATAGGGCATATTACGTGAGTGCGCTGGCCCATCTTGGATACCGGGTCATTCTCGCGGAATACCCCGGCTATGGAGGACGAAAGGGAGAACCGGGCGAAGAGACGTTTGTGCGCGACGCGAAAGAGACCCTGCGCTTGGCTTTCGATAAATTCGGAGGCCCGCTGTATATTTTGGGAGAATCTCTTGGCTGCGGCGTCGCGGCGGCTGCTGCGAAGGATTCGCTTGTCAAGATCGAGGGAATCATACTCATCACACCCTGGGATACGCTGTTGTCCATAGCCGGGGAGAAATTCCCCTGGATCCCGGTCCGGTTGTTTTTGCGGGATAACTATGACACAGTTCAGAATCTCAAGGAATACCAGGGGAGAATCGCGGTAATCGGAGCAGAGCAGGATGAGATAATCCCGATACAGCACGCGCAAGCGCTGTTTAAGTCGCTGTCAGGCGGGCAGGGGCCCCGTAAGATGTACACGATCAAAGGCGCGGGCCATAACGATTGGCCGGAGGTGGTGGGCCCGAGCTGGTGGAAAGAGATCGTGGATTTCATCCAGGGGTGAGGCTCGTCCCAGGTAATCTCGTAACTCTTGGCTTCACCCTTGACATTGTAGATAAAACACTATACTATAAACTACATATATTGGTTGCAGGCGAGGGCGGAATATGACAACGACAACAAGGCAGGCTAATTTTCTTTTACCGGAAGACGTGCTGAACGAGCTCAAGACGTCGGTCCCCATACGACAGCAGAGTAAAGTGGTTACCGAGGCGCTTCGGAAAGAGCTGAAACGCATCAAGCTGGCAAAGGCGCTTGAAACGAGCTTCGGCGTCTGGAAGAGTAAGGACCATCCAGAACTTAATAAAGGCACGGAAGCTTTTATTCGGGGAATAAGGACAAGTACGAGGACACGCCGCGCGAAATGAAAAGGATACTCCTTGATTCCGATGTGTTGATCAATTTCCTCAGGTGACGGGAAAAGACCCGCGATTATCTGGCATCTGTCTTAGATGAGGCGGATGTGTGCTGTTCGGCCGTAGCCGTAGCAGAAATCCACGCGGGGATGAAGGAACATGAGCGGACAAAAACCACGGAACTACTCGATAGCCTCACCATTATAGAGGTGACGAGGGAAATTGCGGAGAAGGCGGGAGCCTACAAAAGGACCATAAGATCACAAGGCTTGGAGCTCGATGACTGCATGATCGCCGCGACCGCGTTTATAACGCATGCCGTGCTTGCAACGGGGAACGTCAAACATTATCCAATGACTGATATCAAGAAAAACGTTGTGGATGGCATGTAAAGCTTTTTGATAAATGACTTCTTGGTTTATCCTGCCTTCAGATGAGATCTCGTTTTTTTCGCACCGGTTTATTCCATTCCCGTGGTATACTTTTTACATGAACAACAAAGCCAAAAGCTATTTCCTGAAAGAATACGGGTCTTGGAGCGTTCTGATTATCGCTTTTCTCACGGGCCTGATCGCGAGCAGGGGGTTTACCTGGCAAACGGTCCCGGTCTTCCTTGCCCTGTGCCTGCTGATTAATTTTAAACAAGCGTTTACCAACTGGGTTCGTGAGAAGGGAAGCAAACCGGACTTCTTCATCTTTTTGGGCCAGCTCGTTGCTGCGGCGGTTATCCTGATCGCGGCTTTCAAGGCGGACGTTCTCCTGCTGCTGCCCCTTCTCGTATTCCCGATTGCATACCTTTTAATGAGCAGGTTAGCTGGTGAACACTTCATCCTTACCGAGGTCCTCGGGTTCGCCCTGATCAGCCTTGCCGCGGTCCTGGCTAAATTCACGGTCACGGGCGGAGTCGATGTCCGGCTCTTTGTTGCCGTCGCCTTCTATTTCACTGCGGGCGTGTTCAAGGTCAAGGCCTTGTTGCTCAAGAAGACCCGCGACCGGATTTTGACCGTGCTGTACGTCGGAGTCGCCGCGCTCGTTTATCGCGGTTTTCATATCTCCCTTGTCATTCTGCTTCCCCTCGTAGACAACCTGCTCGCGGCAGCCACGCTCTACAAGGTAAAACTCAAAACCACGGGCTGGATCGAAGTGGCGAAGAGTCTGGCTTTCCTTGCGTTTATGGCTTGGTTTTACTAATGCGGCAACAGCACAAGGAAAGATTGTTTTATCCGCAGATTACACGGATTTCGCAGATTATAAAAACTTGATACATTAGTACCTGCTTAAAATAGAATTGACACCTTGCTCCCGCTCCTGTAATCAATTCAGACTATATTTTTTTCTAAGACTTAATCTGCGCAATCTGCGAAATCTGCGGATAGTTACTGTTCCTCCCTTTCCCCCCTGCAACCTCGGTATGACAAAAGATCGGAGCAATAATCTTCCTGCAAAATAGCGCCCCGCTGATGGTGGTAAAATATGAGTATCATCAAAGGGGGCTTTAGGCATGGCCGTAAAAACGCGCGAAATAGGCTTGAGTCCGAACGCCGCGACCGTACTCGAACGACGCTATCTCAAGAAAAACGAATCAGGGAAGGTGAATGAAACGCCCGAGGAAATGTTCCGCCGGGTTGCCTACAACGTGGCCCTGGCGGATTTGCACTACAACGGCGGCGCGGAAATCAAGCAGACAGAAGAGGAATTTTTCAGGATCCTTTCGAACCTCGATTTTCTCCCCAATTCCCCCACGTTGATGAACGCCGGCCGCGCTTTACAGCAGCTGGCCGCCTGCTTCGTCCTGCCGGTCGAGGACTCGCTCGAATCTATATTCGAGGGCGTGAAAAACACGGCACTCATCCACCAAAGCGGAGGGGGCACGGGCTTTTCGTTCAGCCGTTTGCGGCCCAAGGACGATCCGGTCCGGACCACGAGCGGAGCGGCGAGCGGGCCGGTCTCGTTTATGCGCGTTTTCAATACCGCCACGGAAGTGATCAAACAGGGGGGGACGCGAAGGGGTGCGAACATGGGGATTCTGCGCGTGGACCACCCCGATATATTAGAATTCATCTCCGCGAAGTCGGAAAGCCGGGAGCTCATGAACTTCAATATCTCGGTCGCGGTGACCGAAGAGTTCATGCAGGCGGTGGACAGCGACGGCGACGTGCAGCTTATCAATCCCTCTACGCGCAAGGCGGTCAAGAGCGTCAAGGCCCGCGAGCTTTTCGAGAAGATCGCTGAAATGGCCTGGAGGACCGGCGACCCGGGGATCATTTTCCTCGACCGGATCAACCGCGACAACCCCACGCCGCTGTTGGGCGACATGGAGAGCACCAACCCCTGCGGCGAGCAGCCGCTCTTGCCTTATGAGCCTTGCAACCTGGGCTCGATCAACCTTGCGCATATACTGAGGGAAGAGGGCGGTTCTTTTTCCATTGACTGGGAAAGACTCGAACACGCGGTCCGCACGGGCGTGCATTTCCTCGACAACGTTATCGACATGGGCCGTTATCCCCTGGACCAGATAGACCGCATGGCAAAGGGCAACCGCAAGATCGGGCTGGGCGTCATGGGCTTCGCGGACCTCCTGGTCCGGCTCGGAATTCCTTACGATTCGGATGAGGCAATAGGCGTGGGAGAGCGGATCATGGCTTTTGTGAAAGAGAAGGGCTGGGAGGCGTCGGAAGAGCTGGCCGGGAAGCGTGGGGTATTCCCCAACTTCGCGGGAAGCAGATACGACCACCCGGGCGGTCCGAGGCTCAGGAACGCCACGGTCACGACGGTGGCGCCCACGGGCACGCTTTCGATCATTGCCGGCTGCTCCGGCGGCATCGAGCCGATTTTCGCCCTCTCATACGTGCGGCACATTATGGGAGACGTAGACCTGCCCGAGGTTTACGATTATTTTCTCGACACTGCGCAAAAACGGGGTTTTCTGACCCACGACCTGGTGATCCACGTGACAGCGGGGAATTCCATCCAGAAAAGGGAAGACGTGCCCGACGACGTCAAGCGCGTCTTTGTTACGGCCTTCGACATCG
>JBGPHF010000065.1:0-7356 GCA_041484215.1 Nitrospirota bacterium | reverse complement strand
CTGAAAAACTCGTCGTTCGCCGTAATGGGCAACGACAACCCGTTCTTAAACAGCCTCTTCGGCAGGGTGAAGCCCCGAAATGCCGGGTTCAGCGCCGAGGTAAAAAAGAATCCCTGGAACTCCGAAAAAGTCATCGTCATTTTCCAGGCGAAATCGACAGCGGCGGAAAACGTTTTTGTGACAAAACTTCTTCAATACGAAAAGTACAGCGAGGTGTCGTGCGACGAGAAAGGTGCGGAAATCACGACGCAAGCGGCGGCATCCGAGCGCGGGATGCGCGTCGAATTGCGGGAGCCGGCTGCCGCAATCGATCTGTCCGCGCGCAAAACAGTCAGCGAAGCCCTCGACCGCGCCCGGGACAAAAAAGTCGTTTATGTCGGCGAGACTCACGATCGCTTCGCGCACCATACGGTCCAGCTTCAGGTCATCAAGGAGCTCTTCGGGAAAAATCCGAAACTCGCCATCGGCATGGAAATGTTCCAGCGGCAGTTCCAGAAGCCGCTGGATGAATATATCGCCGGAACGATCGATGAGCGCGAGTTTCTGAAAAAGACCGAGTACTTCAAGCGTTGGTCGCTCGACTACAACCTCTACAAGCCGATCCTCGACTTCGCCCGGGAGCGAAAAATCCCGGTCCTCGCCCTGAACCTGCGGGAGGAGCTTTCCGGCAAGGTATCGAAGGGCGGGATCGACTCCCTCTCCGCCGAAGAGGTTAAGGATCTCCCGCCGCAGCTCGACTTTTCCGATGACGCTTACCGCGCGCGGCTCAAAATCATATTCGGGCAGCACAGGGTCCGGAAAGAGCAGAGTTTCGACCACTTTTACCAGGCCCAGGTTCTGTGGGACGAGACCATGGCCCAATCCATCGATGAATACCTGAAAAAGAACCCCGGCCGGCTCATGGTCGTGATCGCGGGCTCGGGTCACCTCGCCTACGGATCGGGCATCCCGAAACGGGCGTACCGGAGAAACGGCCTTCCTTACTTCATCATGCTGAACGACGGTGACGTGGACCGGGACATCGCGGACTACCTGGTCCTGCCCCAGGCGCTCGATGGCGCTGCCGCACCCCGGATCATGGCCGTGCTCAATGACCAAAACAGCCGCGTGAGCATCATCGACCTTCCTGAGGACAGCGTCTCGAGGAAAGCGGGGGTCAAGGTCGGCGACGTTATCCTCGCGCTCGACGGCAAGAAGATGGAAAAGATCGAAGACATCAAACTGGAACTGTTCTTCAAGAAAAAAGACGACACCATAAAACTCACGGTCTTGCGCAAACGCTTTCTCCTGCCGGACAAAGAGCTGGAAATCGCCGTGAAGCTGTAACCCACGAGCGGCGTGCGCGAGCTCCACAAAAAGAAAAACTATTCGGAGGAAACATGAAAAAAGCGTTGCTGCTGTTCTGCATCCTTGCCATCTCGACAGGATGCGCCACGGAAGTAAAAAAACGGTTCACGGTCATCGTGGAGCCCCCCGACGCGGACATCACGGTCGTCCCCGCGGCGGACCTTCCCGTGCAGAAATACCATTCTCCGGCAGAGATCACGGTGTCCCTGCCGAAAGATCCGGACTTGGCCTCGAAAAGCCGTATGGAGATCAAGCGCGATGCCTATAAACCTAAAACCATCGGTCTCGGCAACATCGAGGAGGGAGAAACCCTCAGGGTCAGACTGGACAAGATTGTCCATTACCGTCTCACGTACCGGATGCTCGGCCCGGTGCAGTCCGACATTTTGCGCTACCGCGACAAGGTCGTCGACGTGAGCATAACTCCCGGAGATCACCGCTTTTCGCTTTCGATCACGAACCTCTCCCAAAAACCGCTCAAGATCCTCTGGCAGCAGGCGCAGTATATCGATTACCAGAATCGCCAGCACCGGGTCGTGCATTCAGGTATCAAACCCCAAGACCGCAACAGCCTCATCCCTCCCCAGGAAATCCCAGCGGGCGGAAAGCTCGAACAGGACTTCGTCCCCGTAAGCGCCATTTTCTATTCGCCGGAGAAGAGGAGCTACGACACCAGACCGCTCTTCCCCGTGGACAGCGACCTCGCGCTCGCGCTCAAAGGGAGGACCTTTTCCCTATTCTTGCCCCTCGAGATAGACCGGGCAATCATCCCGGACTATAGCTTCAGGTTCCAGGTCGTCGAAGCGATTAAGGAGCAGTAGAAAAACCTCTATGACGCATATCATAGATTTTTTCCGGATTTCGAGTTAGACTATACCCATGTTTAAAGAAGGATGCCCAGGAAGCGCGGAGATACGCACCCCGAAACCGGAGGATATCCGGTGCCAGCAGTGCGGCGAAAAAATCGAGATTTGGACCGACGAGCCGGAGACCGCATGCAAGAAGTGCGGCCATCTGAACGCCCGCCCCATCGGCACCTCGTGCGTCGAGTGGTGCGCCTTTGCAAAAGAATGCGTGGGCGCAGAAAAGCTCGCGAAGCTCCTGAAGTCCGCCAAGGGCTGAACCAACCACCTCTTTCCTATTGTTGTTGCCTGTCAGGGCGTCTCTTGCTGATGTTTGAGAGACGCTTTTTCAATCCTCCATTCCTCTATTGCTGACCCGCAACCGGAGCGGGAAATACCGCATAAACTTTCCCATTTATGATATAGTCAGAGGAGCCCCCTCCAGGAGCCGGAGGCTCGCTTAAATAACGCGACCTCCCGCCTGCACCCAGCGTTTACGATTGCGACAGCGAGAGTGCAGGGCGCGGACTACGCGTGAACCCCCGGCCGGAGCCGGGGGATTGCAAGTCGCGGGATTAAGCATGCATCGCTTCACCACCACTTTTTCTCAAGGGAGGTCCTTTCCGTGCAAAACGTAAATTTCAGACTCATCGCACTCGGTCTTGCTGCGCTTGTTCTTCTCATGGTGGCATCGGGGTTTTACTTTGTCGTCGACACCGGCACGCGAGGCGTCGTCCTTCGGTTCGGGGCGATAAACCGCGTCGAGTCCGAAGGCCTTCACGCGAAGATTCCCTTTATCGAGAACGTGGTCATCATGACGGTCCGCGTTCAAAAAGAGACCACCAAGACGGAAGCCGCAAGCAAAGACCTTCAGTCGGTCCATACGACCATTGTGTTGAACTTTAATCTCGACGCGAAGAAGGCCGGCGATGTATACCGTGAGCTCGGCGCCGATTACGCCGAGAAGGTGATCGATCCGGTCGTCAAGGAAGGATTCAAGGCCGCCGCTGCCCGATATACCGCTGAAGACCTGATCTCGAAGCGGGAAGCGCTCAAGACGGAGGTGCGGGATTATCTGAAATCCAGGCTCTCCACGTTCGGCATCGATGTCGTGGAACTGTCCATTACCGACTTCGATTTCAGCGCGGAGTTTTCGAAGACCATCGAATCCAAGCAGGTCGCCGAGCAGCTTGCGCTGAAAGCCAAGCGGGACCTCGACCGGATCAGGGTCGAAGCCCAGCAGAAGATAGCCACGGCGCAGGCCGAGGCCGAGTCGCTCCGCATCCAACGCCAGGTGATCTCGCCCGACCTCATCAAACTGCGTCAGATCGAGACCCAGATGAAGGCCATCGAGAAGTGGGACGGCAAACTCCCGAGTGTGACCGGCGGGTCCGTGCCGTTTATTCAGATAGAAAAGGAAAAATAAAATCACACGAACCGCAGCAGGGACAGGTCCGAATCCTGTTCCTGCTGCTCCGTTTGAGCAGCCCCCGCCTCACTCACGAACAATAACTGTTTGAATAAAAACCAGTAGCCACAATCCCGCGGCACCCGGAAAACCCATTTGCGTTTTCCGTCCTGACAAATTTCCTCTATACTCTCATTCCCGGCGGGGACTCACCTCGCGCGCTATCTGAAAACACGTGACACGACGACCCATCTCTGGTATAGTATTTGTACAATTTGTACATTTTAAAGAATCAGAGGAATTCCCGCGTGAAAACCGTCATATCCATATCCGAGGCCCGAAAGAGACTCCCCGGCATCATCAAATCGCTGCGGACCGCCCCTGATACGGTATATCAGGTGACCGTGCATGACGAAGTGGTGGCCGAGATCAGGACCTCGCCCCTGGTCAAGCCGGGAGCGGCAGCGGCGGGCTTACTGAAACTGAGAAAAAAGACGGGCGGCAAGCAGGCGCCGAAGGCCCGGAAGTACGCGATCTCCGAGAACGTTAAGGACCATCTCTATGTCGCCGAGAAAAAGCCATGAACTTTCCCGACCGGAAAGCCTTTTGTGACACCTCGTTCTTCTTCGCCTCGCTTGCCCCGGAGGACGCGAATTACGAACGGGCCGGCGAACTCCTTCTTTTCTGCACGGAGAACGCCCTGACACTTTGCACCACCTGGGACGTGATCAGCGAGACGGTTACGCTGCTCAGATACCGGGCGAACTACAAGCTGGCCGTGCAGTTTCTCGACACCATCAAGCCGTCGCTCCTCATCGTCCGGTATGACGATTCGGTGCGCCAGACGGCGGAGAAGGTCTTCCGGAAGCTCAGCAGGGACAAACGGCTGTCCTACTGCGACGCTGTTTCGTATGTTGTCGTTACCGGCATCCTCGGCAGCGTTTCCAGCCTGAGCTTCGACAAGGATTTTCGGAGCCTGGGTTTGACGGTGTACCCGGCGTTATGAAGGGAACGACCCGCCGAAAAAACGCGGCACAGATATTTTCACTTGTCATCATTATTCGGTTTCTTGTATACTGGATAAAAGTTGCATGAGTCCGCACTAAGGAGACGGTCAGCCATGGAAGAAAAGGACTTTCAACGAATCGAGCAAATGATCGGAAAGGCCGTGAAGTCGGAAGTCGGGTCTTTTCGGGAAGAGATAAAGACTGAAGTCAGAAGTTTCAAGAGTGAGATAAAAGCTGAGATTGGAAACTTCAAGGATGAGATCAAAAACGATTTTCGCCTTCAAGCGGGCATTCTTTCCGAGGATTTTCAACATAAGCTTCAATTGGTCGCGGAAGGGCATCAAATGCTGTCGGAAAAAATGGACCGTGTGCGCGATGAATTGGGTGAAAAAATCGACGCCGTGTCAACGGACCTTGCAGCGCACCGCGCGGACACGGAAGGCCATAAGCGGGGATACATGATTAAGGAACCATAATCATGCAGGAGCGCGAAAAGGATGCCTATGAGGACTGATAACAACCGATGCATGCTCATAACAAACGATAACACGAAGCCGGTTGGAGTTGAAGGAATTCAATCTTTAACCGGCTTTTGTTTTCAAAGTTTCTCATACCATCGTATCGCCTCTTCAGCTCATTACTATAGCGCAAGCCGACAGATGCCGAATTTTCCTTTAACCATTCCGTTAATTTTGTCTTGCCGGCCGGTGGTGAATCCGTATAAAGCAGGTCCGCTCTTTAAAATAAATAATTATTTAACAGAACCAGTTTAACTCAGAATGCATAACAAATCGTTCCCCGCCAACCGCTGCGTGTGAACTCGTCGTTCTCCCGGCTTTTTCTTCTCCTCGCATCACCTTAAAAATCAAACCCCGCCGAGAAGTAAACCGCGTACCGGTGCTGTTCCCCTTCGCCGAAATCGAGCCTGACCGGGCCTATAATCGTGTCCAGGTAAAGCCCGATGCCGCCGCCGCTCCGGAGATCCCGCACCGACATGTCTTCCCGCTTATTCCAGACATTGGCCTCCTGGTAGGTCACATTGAGATACACGGCCTTCACGAGATTCAACTGGTAATCGCCGATCTTCCACCGGTAGGCGGCGGACAGCCCGAGCAGGTCGTCGCCCACGAACTCCCTGCGCTGGTATCCCAAGAGCGGGGAACTGATGAGATAATCCGCGCCGCCGATCGCGTATTTCTCCTCGTAAGGAATGTCGCCATTGCCGAGCCCTCCCGTGGCTTCCAGGGACAACGTGTGCCGCTCCGCCAAGGGGAAGAACGCCTGGCCGTACAAGCCGGTCTTGGTGAATTTTATTTCTCCCCCGTAAGCAGGGGCCGCGGATTCATAGGAGCCTTTGATGAGCGTTCCCCGGTGCGGGAACACGCCGCTGTCGCGGGTGTCCACGGTCGAGAGGAAAGCGAGGCTCCCGTAGCGCGCGGTCGCCTGCGGGGGGCTCAGGCCGAGGGGCTCCGTGGTCGAGTCCGATGCGTAGCGATACCTGATATAGGTGTCGCCGAAACGGAACCATTGGTACCCAAAGGAGAATTCTCCTCCCGTGCGCGTGACGTCCAGCTCTTGCACCTTGTGTTTGTTCTCGTAAAGGAAGTACTCTCGTTTCTGATAGAACCCGTCAACCGTATGCACGAAATGGGTCCGGAGGACAACCGGAGAACGGTAGCCGTACGTGATGTCCGTGTAATTGCCGAAGCGAGTATTCAGAAAAAGCTTCACGCCCCTGCCGCCCACGTTGTCGACCACGACGTCCGCGAGCCCGGTGAAGCTGTCCTCGAGGTCGTAGCGCAGGCCGAAGCGGACCTTGTTCGCGGGCTTTTCCTTGATCTTGAGCAGAAGATCGACGCCGCCCTGCGGGCTCTTCGACACGTCCACGGTCAGAGACTCGAAGTAGTCGAGGGCATAAAGGTGCTGGATGTCGCGGGCCGAGGTTTCGAAGTTGAGCGGCTCGCCGGCCCGGGTGCTGGTCTCCCGTCGGATCAAGTTGCGGCTCGTTATGGTATTGCCCGTGATCGTGAGCGAGTCTATCCTGCCCTCGGACAGGGCGATTTCGAGCGTCCCGTCGGGCGTCATGCTCGTGCGCTCGACCCGCGCAAGCAGGTATCCCCCGCTCCGGTAGCGCTCGACGACCCGGTCCAGCTCAACGGCCATTCTGGCTGAATTGAGCGGCTGGTTGAGCTGCCACGTAAGAGCGGACTGCAGCTCTTCAGTCGAGATGACGGTGTTCCCGGAGTATGCGACGGCGGTGACAACGGGATTTTCCGAAACGCGGAGCACGCCGCGAAAACCTGCGCCTTCAGGCTCCACATCGAGCGTCACGTCGGAAAAATATCCGAGGCGAAAGACTTCGGCAAGGACTTTTCTCACTTCCGTAGCGTTCGTTTCCCGGGGTAAGAACGAGGGCGTCACGGCGGAGCGGATCGCGGCGGCGGCGACCGCATGATTCCCCTGAATGACGAGGCTCGTGATGCGATATGCCGCGGAGTCTACCGCGGGCGCCGCGCGCTGTTTCATGAGTTCACGGATTCTCGGCAAAGCCTTCCGCCCCGCCTCCTCGCCCTTTTTAATGATGTCCCGCATGAGCGGAAAATCGGCGAAAGAGAATTCCTCGGTGTCGGGAGTAATGACCAGGTCCGCCTGCGCCGCCTGCCTGACCGTCTCTCGCCGGACCTGGAGCGAGATCGACTGACCCATGATCTCGAGGAGCGAATTCAACTGCTTCTTTTTTTCGAGCCGCGCG
>JBGPHF010000064.1:0-7424 GCA_041484215.1 Nitrospirota bacterium | reverse complement strand
TCATCATCCACGCGGACGTATTCGCCGTCTTCGTTGAGTCCGACGAGTTCGAGAACGCCGCGTGGACAAACCTTGAAGCAGCGGCCGCAGCCGATGCATTTTTCGACCTCGATGGCGTCGATGAACTTCGGGGTCCAGGGCTTGCCGCCCCGGGTTTTTCCGGTAATGGGGGACATAATTCCTCCTTCGGAGAAAATCCTAAACTCGAATATCTAAATCCTAGACGAGTTCAAATTTCAAAAGCCTGCATAGCCGGATTTGAGAATTCAAATTTATTTCGGATTTCGAGCTTAGAATTTCGAGATTGTTTTATGCTATCGCCTCTCCGTTCATCTCTCCGGTCCTCACGCGGACCGCGCCCTCGATGGGAGTTACGAAGATCTTGCCGTCGCCCGCCTTGCCGGTTTGGTTCACTTTGATGAGGGACTTCACCACGGTCGTGACGACATCGTCGGGGACGACGATCGTGAGCTGCCGCTTGGGAACAAAGAGCGCGATCTTCGGCAGCGTGTGTTCGAGAGCGTAGGTGGACGGCGTCGGCTTCAGCTTTGCCGTAGTGCAATAGCTGTCCGGCATCTCCGAATCCATTTCTCCGCACAGGGCGCCCCGCTGCTTGCCCCGGCCTTCGACGCTCTGGATCGTGAGCGACGGATAGCCGAGGTCGTCGAGCGCCTTTTTTGTCTCCGGGAGCTTGTCCCGGCGTATAATAGCTGTAATTTCTTTCATATAAAAACCTCCTTCTGAACCACAGAGGTCACAGAGAAAAAACAGGCTCAAAATGACTGATTTCAGCTTTATCTCAGTGTTCTCTGTGGTTAAATGATTAAAGTCCCGCTTCGCCGGTCCGGACCGTATACGCCGCTTCCACCGGGCTGATGAAGATCTTGCCGTCCCCGATAAAACCCGTTCGCGCCTTGTCTTGGATCACCTTCATGACCTTGTCCAGGTCCTTGTCGTCGATCACCGTCATGATAAGCACCTTCGGCAGCTCGTCGTAATGCACCGGCCCGACCGTCAGTCCCTTCTGTTTTCCTCTCCCGAATACGGGAATTTTGGTGAGCGAGGGAAAGCCCGCGCCTTCCAGCGCCAGCACCACTTCCTGCTCCTTTTCCGGCCGTATGAATGCTCTGATCATCTTCATGTTTTGTTACCTCCTGTATTTTTTTACTCTGTCCTCTGTCTTCTGACTTCTTACTTCTGCAGTGCCTTTCTCAGCCACGGAGGAGGCGACTGTTTGATCGTCTCCTTGAGCTGATTGAGCGCGGTTTCGATTGCGACGGGCTCTTTCACTTTCATGGGCATAATTCCTTTTTTTACGAGCCGCGCGGCGGACGGTCCGCCGATCTCGGTAAGGTAGATGAGCTTGCAGTCGGCAAGGCGATCCACCTTGGCCTGAACAGCGCTGTCATGCAGCGGGCCCATGTCTTTTGTGTCCGTAACGGACTTGTCCATGCCGTCGCTGAATTTTCGCAGCTCGACGAATTCGGACCCTTTGTCCGTGAGCTCATAAATAGCGAACGTACCCGCACGCCCGAAGTGCTCATCAACGTTGTTGCCGTCTGTGGTTGCGAATGCAACTTTCATTTTTGCCTCCCCTGCTTTTGCTTGACCCTGTACCCTGAACCCTTGTCCTGGACCCTGCCCTATCAATGTTTCTGCATCAGTAAATTCGCCATGTCGTGCAGCATCGTAAGCGTTCCCCGGTAACCGATAGTTACCTTTGAGGTATACCCGAAGGTCTTGTAAACCGGGAAGCCCATTTCGTAAAGCGGCGCGCCGAGACGTTTCGCTGCGCTCTCCGCGTGGGAATTCGAAATCAGCGCGTCGAATGCGCCCTCGATCGAGAACAGGTCGCCGATCTGCACTTCTCTTGCCCGTATATGTTCAACGGCATCGGAGAGCGTCGGGACTACGGCGAGCTCCACGGCGGCACCAGTCTCCCCGATCCACGTCGAGGTCTGCACCGCAAGGTCAGGCTCGAGGGCAAGGCAGATCTTCTTACCCCCGAAAAAAACGTGCGCGTCGCGCATGGCATCCACCAGGACCTTCCGCTGCCGTTCGTAGCGCGGAGGCACGGGCTTGCCGCTGATCCTGGCGAGCGTATCCATCAGACCGTCAACAGCCGCCAGCCCGGCGCAGCTGTCGAACACCCGATAATCAATGCCGAATTTCCGTTGAAGCAGCTTTGCTGCGGGCGTCATGCTCATCCCGAGCGCAAGCGTGTAAGCGGAACCGTTCATCCTGTTCAGCTCGTCCGCAGTCGTTCCCCCCGAAGCAAGGGGAGAAAAACCCTGCCTGCTCCCATCGAGAGCAGACAGGTTGGGGAGGATGACCGCCCTCATCCCGAAGGATTCAACGAGGTCCGTGATCTCGGTGAAATCCGCGGGCGTAAGGTGCGATCCTGCGATGACGTTGATACTGCTTATCTCCGGATTCCGAACTCCCGGCTCTATGCTTTGTATGATAGCTTCGACCGCCCTCGCATAGCCGGTCTCCAGCCCGCCGTCATAATCGGGAGTTGGAACATGGATGATCCTGGTTTTTCCCGCTTTACTCCTGACTACTGACTCCTGTCTCCTGACGACTGATTTGACATCATCCCCCTTGACCTCGGAAAGTCCCGAGGTCAGAACACCGATAACGGCGGGATTGTTCTTCTCGATAAATCCCTCGATGACCTGTTCCAGTTTCTCCTCGCTCCCCATGACCACATCTTCCACGAAGAGTTTGCTCGACGCCAGGGCGATGGGCTCCCGGAAGTGCTTGGTCAAGAGCACCTTGCCGAGGAACGTGCAGCCCTGAGCGCCGTGGATGATAGGCAGTGCCCGGTCGATGCCCTGAAGCGCAATCGCCGCGCCGATCGAGGGTGAATGCTTGAGCGGGTTGATGAGAATTGATGATTTCGGGTTGGCGATTTTCGATTTTTTTTCTTGCAACCTGAAATCCTGGACCCTGGCCCCCGGACCCTGTCCCCGTCCGTAGAACCTCATGCTGTTGCTGATCTGCTCCGCGAGGTTCACGAGCCCCAGATACCCCGCGTACGGCGTATGCCGCTCCTGGTTCACGTCTACGAAGGGATAGCCTTCCTTGATCGCCAGGTACTGGTTTCGTCCTCCGGCGATGAGCATATCGGCCCTCCGCTCTTTGAGCAGTTTGAGCAGGTTCTTCGGCGTCACGTCCTCCACAAGCGGCGCATCGGGGCCGAGGAGCTCCTTCATCTTTTCTTCATCTTCAATAGTGCTCTTTTTCGTGCCTACGGCAACGATCTCAATGCCCAGATCTTTGAGCGCGGAGATGAAGGACCAGCTCTTGACCCCGCCGGTATACAGCACGGCCTTTTTCCCGCGTAAGTGCTGGTACGGTTTAAGCTGTTGCTTGAGCCTTCTTTCTTCGATCCTGATGAGGGCTTCAGCGGCGGATGTCAGACTCGGTTCTTCGCGGCCCACTTTGCTCTGAAGCGTGTATGCTATCGTCCGCAAGGCTTTGGCGATCTCCGTGCTTCCAAAAAACGACACTTCCACGAAGGGGATGCCATACGTCCGCTCCATGTCCCGAGCCACATTGATCAGCGCGCGGCTGCAGACAACCACATTGAGCTTCGCCTGGTGCGCCCAGGTGATCTCCTCGAACGTCGAGTCCCCGGTGATTTTCGAAATGACGCGGATTCCCGCTTTTGAAAGGATCGGCTCAACGAACCAAAGGTCTCCAGCGATGTTGTATTCGCCGACCAGGTTGATGTCCGTATGCGTCGTGACCGGCGCTTCTCCGGTCCCAATCACGTGTTCGAGCAGCACCTCGCCGGCGATCCGGTTCCCGAGATTTTTCGGACCCACGAATCCAGGCGCGTTCACGGGAATGACACGGATACCGAGCCCGTTCTCGGCCCGTTTACAGACCGCATCGATGTCCTCGCCCGTGAGTCCGCTCACGCAGGTGGAATACACAAAAATCGCCTTTGGTTTGACCGCCTCGTATGTTCGCTTGATTGCGTTCAACAGTTTTTCTTCCGAGCCATAGACGATGTCGATCTCACCCAGGTCCGTGGTAAAACCCATGGTATGGAGCTCGCCCTTTGACGACCGCGTTCCCCGGCCTTCCCAGGTGTTGCCGCAGCAGGCGATCGGGCCGTGTACCAGGTGCGCGGTGTCGGCAATCGGCTGGAGCACGATCATGGCGCCGTCAAAGGCGCAGGATTCCCCGCCCCGGGAACGACAAACTTTTGTTTTGTCGTCCGCTTTGCATCCATCCTGTGTTAATCTGTCGATCGTGCTGACCATGGTAAACCTCAGATGTCAGAATCCAGAAGTCAGATAACAGACTGTATCATTATTCCGTATTCTATACTTCGTGCTCAGATTAAAGCCAATTTCAACCCTGCCATAACCAGCATGACCCCGAGCAATACTCTCAACACCGGACTGTTAAACTTCGTTGCTCCTAAAGTGGAGCCGATGAATCCGCCGGATACCACAGCAGCGGACCAGAAGGCGATGTGCTCAGGGAACGCGCCGCCTTTCTGAAGATATCCCGCTAACCCGGAAATGGAGTTCAGTAGAATGAAGGCCGCGGCCACGGCAGCCGTTCTCCGGAGTCCCGCCCAATGGAGAAGGATAAGGACCGGGCTTAAGAAAATGCCGCCGCCGACTCCCGTAAGGCCTGAAAGAAACCCAAGGCCCCCTCCTACCACCAACGACGCGCCGATTCCCGGATACGATGCTCGTCCGGAATCATCCGGGGCGGCTTTGCTCCGGAGGATGAGATGAGAAGCCGCGAATACTAACGCGATGCCCACGAGTATTTTGTATATCGTCGTGTCTATGTGCATTCCGCCGCCGAGGTACGCCAGGGGAACCGATGCCAGGGCAAAGGGCCAGAACAAGCGCCAGGAAAAATATCCCGCTTTGGCAAACCTGATGGTCGTGACCAATGCAACGATGATATTCAGCATAAGCGCGGTCGGCTTCATCACGCCCGCCGGAAACGAAAGCATCGCCATTGTTGCAAGATAGCCCGACGCCCCCGCGTGCCCTACCGTGGAATAGAGCAGGGCGATAAAAAAGAAGTATATGCCGGTAATTGCAATGTCGTGCATGGAACCACCCTAATGCCAAACACTAAACACTAAACACTAATTTCAAAATTCTAAACAATATCAAAATTCCAAATTCAAATATTGACTCCTTCGTGCTTTGAATTTATTTTGTGCTTAGGAATTAGATATTCGTACTTGCCCCTATCGGATTACATCAAAGCTCGCCGAACCTTCGGTCTTCCTGTCCAACTCGTCCAGCACCGTGTTCACCAGCATGGTCACGAGGTTTAATGCGCCCTGGTACCCGATGATCGGCTGGCGGTGCAAATGGTGCCGGTCGAAGAGCGGAAACCCGATGCGGACCAGCGGCGTTCCCGTGTCCTGCGTCAGGAACTTTGCATACGAGTTGCCGATCAAAATGTCCACGGGATCGGTGAACAAGAGCGAGCGAAGATGCCACATGTCCTTGCCGGCATAGACTTTTCCATTCGCGCCAAAGGGTGAGGAGGCCAGCAACTCATTCGCCTCCGCCTCGAAGTGCTTGTCGCCGTTGGTGCAGACAACATGCACCGGCTCGCCGCCCATCTCCATGATGAGGCTCATCATCCCGAGCAGAATATCCGGGTCGCCGACCAGGGCGAAGCGCTTGCCGTGAACGTAGGGATGGGAGTCCACCATTGCGTCCACGACCCTGCCGCGCTCCGCTTCCACTTCCGCCGGAATCGGCTTGCCCGTGAGTTTGGAGAGCTCCGCAAAGAACGCATCAGTGTTCCTGATGCCGATCGGAGAGAGCGTGAGCGTCTTCTGGCCATACTCTTTCTGGATGTAATCCGTGGTCTTCACGGTCGAATACTTCTGGAGCGCGACCGTGGCAAGCGCATTCACCCCGTCCATGGCATCGGCAAGCGGCGTTCCTCCCGGATAGAGCTTGTATTCACCCGTGTTCGGTGAATCAAACGTGTCGCTCACATCCGCAAGCACTGTCGCCTCGATGCCCATCAGGCCCATCAGCCGTTTGATCTCGTGGTAGTTCCCGGTGTAGGTATCGAAGCCGGGAATGATGTTGATCTTCCCGTTTGCTTCGCCCTTCTTGCCGGCCCAGAGCGCCTTCAGAATCCCCTTCATCATGTTGTCATAGCCCACGATGTGCGAACCCACAAAGCTCGGAGTGTTCGCGAACGGGATCAGCAGGTCCTGGGGAACGACGCCCTTCTCTTTCGCCGTCTTGATGTAGGCGTTCAGGTCATCGCCGATAACCTCTGCCATGCAGGTCGTCGAGACCGCGATCATCTTCGGCTTGTACAGGGCGTAGGTGTTCTCCAGGCCTTCGAGCATGTTGTTCAAGCCGCCGAACACCGCCGCATCTTCCGTCATCGAAGTCGAGATAGCGGCAAACGGCTCTTTGAAGTGGCGAGAGAGATGGCTCCGGAAATACGCCACGCACCCCTGCGCGCCCTGCACGAACGGCATGGAGCCTTCAAAACCCGAGGCGCAGAACACCGCGCCCAAAGGCTGGCAGGCCTTGGCGGGATTGATCTTGATGTTCTCCCGCTTAAAGTTGAGCTCTTGATACTCCTTGGTCTTTGTCCACTCGGAGATCTCTTTCACCTTCTCCGGCGGCCAGCAGTTTTCGAATTCTTTTTTCCGTTCGAACTGTTCCTGATAGTCCTGCTGCTTGAATAGCTCGCTATGATCTTTGATTTTCATGATGAAACCCTCCAAATACTTCAAGTAAAGCGCATAGCGCATGGCGCATAGTGTTTAGAAACTTATCCGCGTTGCGCTCTGCACTATGCGCTATGCTCTCTGCTATATATTATTTTCTTCTCCTGATCAAGTCCCACGTCGGGCTGTTCACCGTCATGTCCATGTCCCGCGCGAAGACCGGGAACCCGTCGAACCCGTGGTACGGTCCCGAATAGTCCCAGGAATGCATCTGCCGAAACGGCACACCGAGCTTGTGGTACGAGTACTTCTCCTTGATGCCCGAGCCGACCATGTCGGGTTTCAGCCTGCGCGTGAACTCTTCCAGCTCATACAAGGTCGCGTCGTCCATGATCACCGCGCCCTCTTTCATCTCGGGATAGGTGCGTTTGTAGTCGTCGCTGTGGCCGAACTCGTAGCCGGAAGCAACAACCTCCATACCCAGGTCCTCGTAGGCGCCGATCGTGTGGCGCGGACGGAGACCGCCGACATAGAGCATCACCTTCTTGCCCTCAAGCTTCGGCCGGAACTGCTCCACGACCAAGTTCATGAGCGGCGTGTACTTGGCGATCACGGCCTCGGCGTTCTTCTGGATTTTCTCGTCGAACTTGGCTGCGATCTTTCTGATGCTGTCAAAGGTTTTCGTGGGACCGAAGAAATTGAACTCCATCCACGGAATATTGTAAGC
>JBGPHF010000063.1:0-7438 GCA_041484215.1 Nitrospirota bacterium | reverse complement strand
TGCGGGCAATGGAAAGACCGAGGCCGGTGCCGCCCCGCTCGGCCTTGGTGGTGAAGAAGGGATCGAAAATTTTTGTTTCCACGTCGGAAGGGATGCCCGGTCCCGAGTCGCCGATGCGCACGGATACGCCGCTCTCAGCCGGCCGGGTTTCGAGCGTGAGCGTGCCCTTATCGTCCATGGCGTCGAGCGCATTCGTGATGATGATGAGAAAGACCTGCCTCAGTTCTCCCTCGTTTCCCAGAACGCTCAAAGCTTGTTCGTGATACTTGCGGACGATCTTCACGTGCTTCATCCGGCCCTGGTAACTGATGATTTCAACCGTCTTTTCGAGGACGTCATTGATATTCACCATCTTTTTTTCATAGGTCGCTTTGCGGACAAAGGACAGCATGCCGGTCGTGATGTTCTTGCACCGGAACACCTCCTCCTGGATGATCTTCAAATACGTTTCGAACAAGCGGGGGTCCCATTGCGCCTTCCGCACGCGGTCCAGGAGCCCTTCGGAACACCCCGCGATGGAGGCGAGCGGGTTGTTGATCTCGTGGGCGATGCCCGAAGCCATCTGGCCCAGCGCAGCAAGCCGTTCGCTCACGATGAGGCGGGCCTCTCTTTCTTTTTCATCGGTAACATCCCGCGCGATGTTGATCGTGCCCAAAATAGAGCCGTCGGGCGCGGAGTAGGGGAACGCGATCACCCGGAAGAGCCTGTTCGTTTTTTTGTCAACGATTTCACACGAAACCGGCTGGTGAGCGGCCACCTCGTCTCCGTGGGGACAATGAAACAGCGAGGCCTCGTCGTCGGGGAAAAGGTCGTAGCATTTTTTCCCGATGATCTCCCAGGGTGGACGCCCGAGTTGCGCGGAAAAAGCCTTGTTGGCCTTCACGATCGTAAATTCCCTGTCCACAATCGAGATCATGTCCGTGATGCTGTCGAAGGTGTCCTGCCATTCCTGCTTGGAATGGGACACGGTATCGAGGACGACCCGAAGGTCGTCGATGAGTTTTTCCCGCTCCCCCTCCACGCTTTTGCGTTGGATAATCCCGGCCAGGGCATTGGAGATAGCCTCCAAAAACGCTACTTCTTTCAGGTCCCGCTGGTGCCCCTCCTTGATATACATGTTGATCACGCCCAAGACTTTGCCGGAAAGAAGTATGGGGACGCAGTAATGTCCATGCTGAATAATGCCGTTGTAATGGACTTCGTGCCTCTCGTCCAAGGAGTCCGCGAACTGGACCTCGCCGGTCGCGGCCGCTCTCCCGCAGAGGCACTTTCCAAAAGGAAGGATGCCGCATTCTTCCTTCAGGTCTTCAGAGAGACCCTTGGACGCCTTCATGACCAGCGTCCGCGAGGCGTCATCGACAAGAAACATGGCGCCGCGCGACTCCAGGGAAAGCCAGGATATCGAGAGGATAAGGTCGAGGGCCTGCTTCAGAATTTCATCGAGGGGAATGTTTTCCAGGGAAAGCTGCAATAGCGCGGAGATCGCGGCCTGAGTGTCATAGTTCCGCTTGATGACTTCTTCCACCCGTTTGCGCCCGGTGATGTCCTGCATGGCGCCGATCAGCCCGGCGACGTTTCCCTGCGCATCGGTGTACGTGGCCTTGTTGAAAATGACCTCGTGAACGGCGCCGTCCGAGTGTTTGACCGCGAATTCGTAGGTCTGAATCCCGGGACGGTCGAACAGTTCCTTGTCCTTTTGGTAATACTGGTCCGCGAGCTCTTTTGGCGCTACCTCGTACACGGTCTTGCCGATGAGCTTTTCCTTCGGCATGCCGAGAAATTCCTCGAAGGCTTTGTTGTATCCCAGGTAGACGCCGTTCACGTCCTTATAGAATATGGGCATCGGGATCGTGTCGATCAGGCGCTGAACGAATTGCAATTGCTGCTGCAGCCTGTTTTCCGCCTGCTTGCGCTCTGTTATGTCCCGGGTCACCCCCAGGAGCGCGAAAATTTTTCCCTGCGAGTTCCGTAGCGGGGCGGAACGCGTCTCAAGCCACCGGCTGGCCCCTTTAAGCCCCACGATCTCGAACTCGAGCGAGCCGGACTCTCCCTGGAACGCCTTCCGGGTGAGTTCCTCGAACGCGGGGCGATACTCGGGCGTAACAAGGTCGCATATCTGCTGTCCCGCAACCTGCTCGATCGAGTCTGCCTCGACCATCGTCAGCCCCGCGGGATTCATTTCGAGAAGAGTGCCGTCCTCAGCCACGAGTTTCACGCATTCCGGCTCCGTGTCGATGACGGTCCTGAGATAGTCTTTGCTCCGCACGACTTCTTCTTCCAACTTTTTCTGTTCCGTAATGTCCTGGAGTGTTTCGATCACGGCTATCAACGTTCCCCCGCCGTCGTAGATAGGTGCGGCGTCGAAAATGATGTACCGGTCCTTGCCGTTCAAACTTTTATACCAGCCTTCCGCCCGCAGTCCGTCGGGGGTGAGGGTCGAGCGCGCATGTTTTTCGTATAACGCGCTGAGGCTTTCGGTGTTTCCGTCGATGACCACGTCCGCGAGGGTCTGCCGTTTGGAGGCGTAAAACGTCTTCCACTGATTGTCGGTGCCGACCATCTCCGAGGTGGGGAGGCCGGTAAGCTCCGCGCATGCCTTGTTCCAGAGCACGACTTTGTGCGCCGGGTTGATCACAAACGTGGCCACGGCGGAGTTCTCGACCAGGTTTTCCGCGAATTTTTTCTGTTCCTGGAGGGAGTCCTCCCACTTTTTGTATTCGGAGATGTCCTCCCCGGAACTGAGCGTTCCGGTAACTTCGCCTCGTTCGTCCGTCAGGACGGTATTATGCCAGGCGATCAATTTTTCCGCCCCGCTTCTGGTCAGGATGAAGTTCTCATAAAATTCAACGGAAGCTGCTTCCCCGGAGACCGCTTTCTTGAAAACCGACCGTATTTCCTCCCGTTGCAGTTCAGGAATGAAGTGATCGAACCAATTCATGCCCACTATTTCGCGTTCGCTGTAGCCGAGGACGGCTGCGCCTTTTTGATTGATCGTAACGACGTTTTGATCGACGCCGATGATGAGAAACAGGAAGCCCGCCCGATCGAGGTATCTTCTCGTCTTGTCGCTCTCTTTCGCGGCCCGTTCTTCAGCGTTCCGGACCGCGTCGATCAGGCTGATCAGGATCAAGGCGAGAATAAAGGAAACCGACAGCGCGACGACGCCGCTGGTAATCAGGTAATCGCGCGTAACTCTCCCGTGAAAGAAGATGCTCATCAGGGACGTGATCGCCGTTGAGCAAAGCTCCGAGAAGAGCACCGACATCCAGAGAAGGCGCCGGGGTCCGATAGTCTTTAATACGTTGATACCGCGGGTAAGCATGTATTTCATCCAAAAACGAGGCTTTTTATACTGGGTGTCCGATCACGGCAGCCGCTCAATCTTTCACGCCGTATCCCAGCAGTTTTCGGTAAAGTGTTTTCGGGTCTATGTCGAGGATTTCCGCCGCTTTCTTTTTTTGCCCGCCCGCTTCCCGCAGCACGGTCAGAATATGCTCCCGCTCCATGTCTTCCAGCCGTTTGCTGCCGTCCCGCCGGCAGTCCACGAGGTCGCGGGGCAGGTCGCACTCTACGATCATATCGTCTTTTGACAGCAGGAGTATCCGGTGGATCATGTTTTGCAGTTCCCGCACGTTGCCGGGCCAGGCATAGCGGGTAAGGGCCTTCACCGCCTCTTTCGCGAATTGCTTAACGCGGAACGCGGGGTTCTTGTGCCGGAAATATTCGATGAGGAGCGGGATGTCCTCGGTGCGTTCCCGAAGGGGCGGAATGTGCAGCGAAAGGGCGCTGATCCGGTAATACAAGTCGGCCCGGAACCCGCCTTTTTCCACCTCGGCCTTGAGGTCCTTGTTTGAGGCGGAAACGAACTTTACGCTTACGTGCACTTCCTTCACCCCGCCCACGCGGAAAAATTTTTCCGTTTCCAGCGCCCGGAGGAGCTTCACCTGGAGCGCCTTCGGCAATTCCCCAATTTCGTCGAGAAAGAGCGTGCCGTTGTGCGCGATTTCCAGGAGCCCGAGTTTTCGCTCGTGCGCCCCGGTGAAGGAACCTTTTTCGTGGCCGAACAGCTCGCTTTCCAGCATCGTATCGGGGATGGCCCCACAGTTTACCGGCACGTACGGCCCTTCGCGCCGCGGCGAGGAGTCGTGGATCGCCCGGGCAATCAACTCCTTGCCGGTGCCGCTTTCGCCGTACACGAGCACCGGCAGCGCCGACACGGCGACTTTGCCCACGGTGCGCAAAATATCGATCATGAGGGGGCTTTGCGTTATGATGTCGGGGAGCTCCGTCTGCCGCCTGATCTGCGTCTTGAGGAGCAGGTTCTCGCTCCTGAGGCTTTTCTTTTCGTAAGCTTTCTCGATGACAGCCCTGAGTTCCTCCAGCTTGAAGGGCTTGGTGAGAAAATCGTAGGCGCCCAATTTCATGGCCTCAACGGCGATCGAGACCGTCGCGTGCCCGGTCAAAATGATGACTTCCACCGGGAGCTCGAGCGCTCTGAGTTTTTTGAGGACCTCCATCCCGGTCTGGCCTGGCATGTTTAAATCGAGCAGCAGAACGTCGAACTCGTCCTTTTGGAGCAGCTCCAGGGCACGGCTTCCGCTGTCTGTTTCCGCAACCTGGTCCCCCTCGCGCGCGAGTTCCGTTGTCAGAACAGCCCTTAGATTCTTATCATCGTCTGCAATCAGTATTTTGATCATCGAAGCGAATGCTTTCCTTGCTGCGCATGCTTTTGTTTTAATTCTAGCACTTTCAGCCCCGCCTTTCTTTTCATTCTCCTTCCCGCCGCCGAGGGTTGGAATTAGTGCTAAAATTAGATGTACCTGCTCGAACAGGACCTAGGTGCGCTGCCTGCGGAAAGTGTCCGGGCTCAGCCTGAAGCAGTTGTCGGAGAAGCTCGGGTTGCTTCTTTTGCAAAGATCCGTGAAAATCGGTTGCGGAGATGGACGTTATGAAAAGAGTGTATAAGCTCGTTTTGGTTCTGTATTTGCTCATGCCCGCGGGCCTCTCCGCCCTTCCCGCGTTCGCGCACGAAGACGAAAGCCCGGCCCGCGGGGAAGCTTTTTCCGATCCCGCGTACCACGTCGCAATGCCCCGTGACTGGGTAAAGAAACCAATTATATACGACTCCTGGGCCGAAAAGCAAGACGCGGATATCGCCGTAAGCCTCGAACAGGACGTTTACCAGACGATTCTACCCCTTATTCAAAAGTATGAAAAGGAGACCGGTTTGCATATCGCCGTCAAGGAGGGTACGTGCGGAATCGCCGCGGGCATGCTTGCCAAAAAGACCGTGGATATAGGCGGTTTCTGCTGTCCCGCTGGGAAGGAAGACCGGCTGCCAGGTCTCAAATATCACACACTCGGAGTTGTGAGCAAAGCGTTCTTCGTGCACCCCGACAACCCGATAGACTCCCTCACGGTGAAGCAGCTCAAGGACATCTATCGCGGAAAAATTTATCGCTGGTCCGAATTGAAAACATCCTCCGGCGCTCCCGGCCCCAACCTTGCGATACGCGCTATCGCGCGGCTCCACTGCCAGTTGCGGCCCGGCCACTGGCGGCTTATGCTCGACAACGATAAGGATTTCAGTCCGAGATTGAACGAAGTGGGGTCCATCCCCGACATGATCTCCCAGGTAAGCGCTCACCGCGACAGCGTGGGCTGGGAAGTGCTGAGCATGGTCGAGCGCTACAAGGAGCTCGGCGCGGTAAAACCGATCAAAGTGAACGGGGTGAGCCCGCGCGATTCGGAGGCAGTGGCCGCTCACCGCTATCCCTATTACCGTGTCTACAACATTACGACCTGGGAAGGCAAGGGGCTCGAAAACCAGAAGGCGCAAAAACTCGTTGAGTACCTGATTCATGAGGTCAAGAACATCGATCCCGCGAGGTTCGGGTTTGCGTCGCCGGACCGTCTCAAGAAGGCAGGCTGGACCTTCTCCGGCGACGAGTTAGTCGGAGAACCGGCCTTGAAAGAGCCCCAATGATGAAGGTGCAAAACATGCTGCGCCGCATCCCTCTTGCCCCAAAGCTGCTGCTCTTGACGGTCCTCGTCGGCGGCGTCATCGGGGGCGTCATGGATTATGCCCAGTCGAAAAAGCTCAGAACGCTGATCGAAGCCAGTATGACCGATAGGCTGCTCCAGCGGGCTCAGAACGACAGGATTCGCTTCGACAACTATGTCGGGGCGTATCAGCAATCGGTGAAACTCATCGTCTCGCAGAAAAGCTTTGTTGATTACGCCTTCAGCCGTGTTCCGGCCGTTGAGGGGAAATTCAGGATGAAACGGTATTCGGATGTCCCTCCCTGGCTCCCCGACGCCTCGGTTCTGCGTAAATTTGCACACATCCATTACGCGCTCCTGATAGACGCAGCAGGAAGGGTTCGCGAAGTCTATCAGGGTTGGCCTGAGCCGTTGCCGCCGTCGCTGCTCCGGCCTTCCGGCCTGCTGATCCAGATGAGCCACAACCAGAGTTTTATGACGACCCTCGACGGCCAGCCCTTCCTGCTTACCTCGGATTCAATTCCTGCTCGCGGGGAAAGGTCTTTTGTGACCTTGCTGCTTGCCGCCAAACTCGATGATGATTTTCTCATCTCTTCGCAGGGGCTGATTACGAAAACGAATATGATCGCCCTTGCCGAGGGAGACGATTCCCGCGTCATCGCGAGCAACAGGCCCGACGTCATACCTGCCGGTACGCCGCTCGCTGCCCTGACAAAAGACTACATCGTCACGGGCAAGTCCTTTTTTGACTGGGGCGGTTCCGACGTAATCCTCCAGTTTCTGTCTTTCATCTCGAAGTCTGAATACGAACAGCTGAATGCCTCCATTCTTTCCGCCGAACGCTTCCAGCGCGCTATCCTGTCCGTCTCGCTCATCCTTTCTTTCGCGGCAATAACGTTCTGGATCACGCGGCATATCCATCGGCTTACTCATGCGGTTACGAACTTTTCCCTGGACACACTGAAGATGCGTCCGCCGGAAATTCACAGGGGTGACGAGCTCGTCATCCTCGAACAACAGTTCGAAAACCTCACCATTGAAATCATCAAGGCGAGGGAACGGCTCGAGCGCCGGGCGGAGGAGTCCCTTCGCCTCTCGGAAGCCCGGTTTCGCAATCTCTTCGAGCAATCAGCTCTCAGTATGCAGATACTCTCTCCCGAGGGCGTGACGCTTGAAGTCAACCGCGCGTGGGAAACGCTCTGGGGTTTGTCGCTCGATGCGCTCAAAGGCTACAATATGCTTGGCGACAAGCAACTGGAGACCACGGGTATCATGCCCTATATTCGGAAAGCTTTTTCCGGAGAAGCGACCGAGATTCCGACCATCCTGTACGATCCGGCTTTAACCGGCCTGCCCGGCCGTCCCCGGTACATACAGGCGTTCATCTATCCGGTAAAAGATGAGTTCAGCCAAATTCGCCAGGTAGTGCTTATGC
>JBGPHF010000062.1:0-7471 GCA_041484215.1 Nitrospirota bacterium | reverse complement strand
CAGCATTGCGGCGAAGCAATCGAGGTTCACCAGTGCGTTGACATTGGCGTCCTTCTTGGCCGCGTCCCGGAGCCGGACCGCGAAGTCGCGGTTCACGATGCCCACCTCGGCATAGATCCGTACGAGCCCGTCGAGCGTCCACTCGGCGGGCTTCCCGTCCTGGTGGCGGTAATATTGCCCCAGCAGATGCATCGATACCATCCTGAAGATCGTTTCCTCCAGCGTTGCGAACGGCAAATGGAACCGCACCATGGGCTTCAGGTGCTCCATGACCGGGCAGCCGCTCGTCGTCATGATGATGCCGATGAGCGGGCTCAGGCCCTGCTGGATGGTCGTGTCCTTGGAATAGGTGCGTTCCGCTGTTGCCACGGTGACGCTCACGTTTTCGTGGGACAGCATGTCCTTGAACTGCTCGGCGATATCGGAAAAGTTGAGCGCCACGGGACAATAGGGGTAGGCCCGCACGTCGAGCGGGCAGTTCGCGCATTGCTTATGGGTCAGCAGGGTCCAGACCGGTGGGTGGGGGTTCTTCTCCAGCATCAGGCCGAGCGTCTTCCCGTCGAGGACCAGGTTGAATGTTTTCATTGCGCCGCTCGTAAACCGGTACGTATAGTCGATCTTGATAGGCTGGGTCATTGGATTCCTCCCTGGTGGAGCCCCCTCCGGCAGGAGCCGGAGGCTCCTTTAAATAACGCGACCTCCCGCGGATTACGCGCGAACCCCCGGCCAGAGTCGGGGGATTGCAAGTCGCGGGATACATGCTTACAATATATCAGGCTCCGACTCTTGTCAAGAAGCCGATCGACGGGCGCTTCCGCCTCATCAAGAGAAAAGAAAATATTGCGCTCACGGCCGGTATGGAGTACATTGTCGCTGCTCCGCGATCCTTGCTGGCCCCGCCTTTCCGGCCCAAGCGGAGTATCACTCGTATGAAGGAGAAAACATGGCACAGGCAAAACAGGGGGACACGGTCCAGGTCCATTACACGGGCAAACTCGAGGACGGCACGGTGTTCGATACTTCCCGGGAGCGGCATCCGCTCCGGTTTACACTCGGCAACGGCCAGGTGATCGCGGGCTTCGAGCAGGCCGTGGTCGGGATGAACGTCGGCGAGACGAAAACAACGGTCATCCCGGTGGAACAGGCCTACGGCCCCCGCCGCGACGATATGGTCGTAACAATGAGCCGGGAAAACCTGCCGCCGAACACGGCCCTGGCGGTCGGACAGAGGATCGAGATCACCCAGGCCGACGATCAGGCTTTTCTGGCAACCGTCACCTCGGTGTCGGAAGCAAACGTCACCGTGGACGCCAATCACCCGCTTGCGGGCAAGGCCCTGACTTTCGACCTCGAGCTGGTGGGCATCGTCTAGCGCCGCGTCGGCAATGATCATCGCCATCATCATAGCATCGATCCTCCTCCAGCTCGCGTCGACCGTGCTGGCGCTCCGCTTGATCAGGACCACCAACCGCATGACCGCCTGGCTGCTGCTCGCCGCGGCTATCGCGCTGATGACGGTGCGCCGCGTCGAGTCGCTCGTGGGCTTTATCTTCGGCACTCCTTCGGGGCCCGCCAATCCGTGGTTCGAGTCCGTGGGACTCCTGCTCTCCGTTCTTATGTTCGCCGGCATCTACCGCATCCGGCCGCTTTTCGCCGAAATCGTGCACGCAAAGGACAAGCTCGCCCTGATGAATGAGCGGCTCTCGGCCCTGTCCGCTGAGCAGCGGCTGCTTCTCGATCACACGCGCGACTTCATCTACCGGCACGACCGCGACGGAATCATCACCTATATTTCTCCAGCCGTGGAAAAGATCACCGGTTATTCTCCGGGCGAATGGCTTGCCCACTATTCCACCCACTATACGGAGAACGAGGAAAACCAACAAGGCATCGAAAGTACGGGCGAGATGCTTCGCACCGCCAAAGAAGGTCCTCCTTACCGCGTGGAAGTAAAGCACAAGAACGGAGACACGGTCTGGCTGGAAATCAACAAGCAGCCCTATATCCTCGAGGGCAACGTGGCCGGCTTCATCGGCGTTGCGCGCGACATCACCCTTCGCGTTGCCCTGGAGAAGGAGCAGGGGCGCCTTATCGCCGAACTCCAGGAGGCCCTGGCAAACATCAGAACCATGCGAGGGCTCTTGCCGATCTGCGCCTCGTGCAAGAAGATCCGGGACGACAAGGGATACTGGCAGCAGATCGAGGCCTACGTGAGCGAACATTCCGACGCCGAGTTCAGCCACGGGATCTGTCCCGACTGCGCGCGCAAGCTCTATCCCGAGCAAAGCAAGTTCCTGAAGTAACTTTCACCGCTCCTCGCTGCCCCGCGTCGCTGCCGCGTCCTCTCCGGCCATTTTCGTGTTCCCGCTCTTCTTCCTCCGGTGGTAAAATAGAATAAGGAGGAAGAATGGGCCTTCCGAAGAGTATTTTCTTTAACCACCTCAAGCGCATCCTTACGGGGAATTCGAGTGTCCGCATCATACTTCTGTACGTACTTTTCGGCGCGCTCTGGATAGCGGTATCAGACCACGTTCTCGAACTGCTCGTCACCAATGCCCACCAACTGACCGTCTTGCAAAGCGAAAAAGGCTTGCTCTTTGTCGTTGCGAGCGCGTTCGTGCTCTTCGCGGCCGTGCGCCGTGAATTTCGTGCCCGCGAGCGGGCCGAAGACGCGCTGCGGGAAACTGGCGAAAAATACCGCCAGCTGATGCTGGGGGCGAACGACGGCATCGTCATCGCCGACGGCGCGACCGGCGTCATCCTCGAGGTAAACAGGAAGATCGAGGAATTAACGGGCCGGGAAGCCGGAGAGCTGGTCGGCAGGCATTTTTCCGAACTTCACCCCGCAAGCGAGATTGACCGTTGCCGAAAGCTCCTGGAGGAAGTCCTCGCGAACAAAAGCTCCCTTGCCAACCAGTTATGCCTCCTGCAAAACGGCGACGCAGAGGTTCCCGTCGAGGTGAGCGCCAGTCTCCTGGAAATAAACGGGAAACCAGTCGTCATGGGCATTTTCAGGAATATCACCGCAAGAAAAATAGCGGAAGAGGCTGGGCGGAAAGAAAAAGAACGGGCCGAGCAGTACCTCGACGTGGCCGGAGTAATCCTGCGGGTCCTCGACCGAAACGGCGTTGTGACGCTCATCAATAAAAAAGGCTCTGAAATCCTGGGCTACCCCGAGGCCGAGATCACCGGAAAAAACTGGTTCGAGTACTTCGTCCCGGACCGTCTGAAAACCGAGGTCCGGTTGGTCTTCGCGCGGATCATCTCGGGAGAAGCGGAGCTCTCGGAATATTACGAAAATCCGGTCGTCACCCGAAGCGGCGAGGAGCGCGCCATCGCGTGGCAAAATACCATCCTCAGGGACGACCAGGGCCTGGTGACCGGCACGCTCAGCTCAGGCGAGGACATTACCGCCCGCAAAAAGGCGGAAGAGCAGGCCCGCTCCCGGCACGAACATCTCACCACGCTCCACGCAATCGATCAGGTCATCAGTTCGAGCCTCGACCTGCGCATGACGCTGGAGCAGTTCCTGAACCTCGTTATAACGCAGCTCCACGTCGACGCAGCCGACGTGCTCCTCTTGAATGCGCATACCCAGATGCTCGAATACGGGGCCATGCAAGGCTTCCGGAACGCCCGCATCCGGAGCTCGCTGCTCCGGATCGGAGAGGGCATCGCGGGGAAAGCGGCTCTCGAACGGAGGAGCATCGGCATTCCGAACCTCCGGGATGCGAGCAGCGGTTTCGTGCGCGGCCGGCTCCTGGAAGGAGAGGATTTCATCGCCTACTACGTCGTGCCGCTCATAGCGAAGGGCCAGGTCAAGGGCGTGCTCGAGATCCTGCACCGCACTCCGCTCTCGTTCGACGAGGAGTGGGTGAACTTCCTCGAAGCCCTCGCGTCGCAGGCGGCCATCGCCATCGACAATGCGGCGCTGTTCAACGATGTGCAGCGGTCCAATGCCGAACTCATCCTCGCCTACGACACGACGATCGCGGGCTGGGCGCGCGCGCTCGAGCTTCGCGACAAGGAGACCGAGGGACACACGCAGCGCGCAGCCGAGATGACGCTTCGCATCGCCCGGGTAATGCACCTGAAGGAGGAGGACCTCGTGCACGTGCGACGAGGGGCGCTCCTGCACGACATCGGAAAGATGACCATTCCCGACAGCGTTTTGCTCAAGAACGGCCCACTCACCAACGACGAGTGGACTTTAATGAGAAGACACCCGGCCTACGCTTTCGAGTTGCTTGCGCCCATCGCCTACTTGCGGCCGGCGATCGACATACCCTACTGTCATCATGAGCGCTGGGACGGCACGGGCTATCCCCGTGGACTCAAAGGCGAGCAGATTCCCCTGGCGGCGCGCATCTTCGCCCTCGCCGACACGTGGGACGCGCTCTACTCTGACCGACGCTACCGCGCAGCGTGGTCGGAAGAACAGGTGCGGGAGCATATCCGCTCCCTGTCGGGAACGCAGCTCGATCCTGTGGTGGTAGAAATTTTTCTCGGGATGGAACGGGCGGACATCGAGGAGATCAAGGAAAATACAAAAACCGGCTGAATGCCGAAACGGAACTCACGCGGTTATCGCGCCGCGTAATTCCGTTGGAACAATCTTTAAGAGGGCGATACTACCGCCGAAATCCCGAGGAGCCTTCTCACGTACAATTGCTGAACGATCGACAGGACGTTCGAGAGAGTGATGTAAAGCAACAGGCCCGCGGGCAGCCACGCAAACATGAAAATAAAAGCAATATTCATGAACATCATGATCTTCTGCTGCTGGGGATCGACGGTGGTCGAGGTCATCTTCATCGTGAAGACCATGGAGACGCCCATCAGAACGGGCAGGATGTAGAAAGGGTCGTAGACCGAGAGGTCCTTGATCCAGAACGAGATAAAGGGAGACTGGCGAAGCTCGATGGAAACGGAGAGCACGTTATAGAGCGCCACGAAGAACGGCAGCTGCAGTACCATGGGCAGGCAGCCCCCGAGCGGGTTGACTTTGTGCTCTTTGTACAGCTTCATCATCTCCTGATTCATGCGCGGTGGGTCTTTCTTGTGCTTTTCCCGGAGCGCCGTCAATTGCGGCTGCAGCTTCTTCATCTCCTCCATGGCGGTTGCGCTCTTGAGCGAAGGATAAAAGAGGAGGATGCGGACCACGATCGTGAGCAGGATGATGGCGACGCCGTAATTGCTCGTGAACGCGTAGAACTGGCGCATGAGCCAGAACATGGGCTTTGCAAGAACACCGAACCAGCCGTAGTCGACCATCTGTTCGAGGCCGTGGCCTTCGGCCTGGAGCAGCGTGAAGCTCTTGGGCCCCGCGTAGAGCGTGAAACTGCGCGACTCGGGTTTTTCCTTGACGGTAAGGCTTGTTGTCAGCAGGTCTCCCACTTCCTTGGGGGCCGCGGTCTTCTTCGCCGTAACGATGCCCCGGTCCCCGTAGATTAACACCGCGGTAAAGTACTTATCTTCCTGGCCGAACCATTCGATGACGCCGCTGTGCAGCGCTTCTTCCTTTATCCCCGTGATCTTGTCGGCGCCCGTCTTGCCATCCACGAGCGACGCCAAACCAACGCGGCCGCTGGCGTCCTTGCTAATCTTGTCGGAGAGGCCGAAGTCAGTTCCGAGGAACAGATCGTAGCCGTCGATGCCCCGGGTATTGATCGCAACGTCAATCTTATATGAGTCGTTGTGGAACGTCAGGCGTTTCTCTATCAGGATACCGGCCGGGCCATCATACGAAAGCACCAGGGTCTCCGAGAGCTTTTCCTTGCCCAGAATCATAGAGTCGCGGTCCGCACGGAAATTCACGCGGGAAATTTTGGCAAGCGCCTTGTCAAGAGGCGCAACGGTCAGAGGGGCGACCATGTCCTTTTGGTCGAAGTCTTCATAGGCCGGAACAAGCTGAACGTTGCCCAGCTCCTTTTTCTTTTTTACTTCCTTGGGGCCCTGACCCATGAATTTGTCGTAGAGCACGCCCACGCCGACCGGGGTTTTGTCAGCCTCTCGGTAGCGCTTGAGTTCAAGACTCTTGATCACGCCGCCGGCGGTGTTCACAACGGCCTTTACGAGGTCCGTCTCGATGACAATGTCCCTGCCCCTCGCCGCTTCCTCGATCTTCGCGGACGCGGTGCGTCGCGCGCCGGCTAGGGCCGGTTTCTCCGGCTGCACAACGGCCTGCTCGGCGCTCTCGGGAACCGGAGGATTCAGCGGCGGCTTGGGGGCAAAGAACCGAACATAAAGAATAAAGACTATCAAGGACAATGACAAGGCTAAAATAAATCTTCGCGTTTCCATGAATCCTCCGGAAATCTATCGAACGGGGTCGTATCCGCCGGGATGAAAGGGATGGCATTTCGCGATCCGAAGAAACGTCATCCGAATCGCTGTCGGCACACTTTTGCGCTCGAATGCTTCGAGCGCGTATTCGGAGCACGTCGGTGTAAATCGGCATGCTTGCGGCAAGAAGGGAGAAAGATAGCGTCGGTACAGGCCTATCGAATAAATAAAAAATTTCTTCATGGGGCGGCGCCTTCCGCTTTCTGATCACGGAACGCTGTTCTCTGGAGGGTCTTTTCGACGGCCTTCGTTATCCGGTCATACGGGGCGCCAACCAGCTCCCGTCGGGCAACAAATACAAGATCATACCCGGCCGCGCGGTCCTTCAGTGCCCGCATGAGGCACGCCCTGATCTGCCGCCTCAGTCGGTTTCTTTTTACGGCGTTTCCGAGCTTCTTGCCCACCGAAATCCCGATCCTGAAATTTCCCGTTTCATTCCCGGAGTAAAAAAGAGAAAGACCGTCGATTGACAGTCTTTTCGCCTTAATGACAGAGACAAATTCGTTATTTTTTCGCAACCGCTCGCTTTTTTTGTACGAGTACGGCATGGGTTCCATTCCGCACAGGACGCACTAGACCGCGAGACGTTTTCTTCCCTTGGCCCTGCGGCGATTAATGACATTTCTGCCGGTGGCGGTGCTCATGCGTTTCCTGAAGCCCTGCGACCGCTTCTGCTTGAGATTGCTTTTTTGTGCTGTTGTTTCCGACATCGTACCTGCTCCTTGGTTGGTTATTGTAATAGAGGGGGTATTATAAGCGAAAACCGGAATATGTCAAGCAAAAAACCCGTGACAGCGGGGTTTTGACTTTGGGCCTTGTTTTTGGTAAATTACACGCCGGAAGGAACCGGATTCAGGGAACCCTTCCGCAACCAACGAAAAGCCTTGACCGAGAGAAATATCCATCAATCATGAAGACATCCCCTGCATTGCCCGTTGACGCCATCCTCCTGCTCGGTCCCACCGGCTCCGGGAAAAGCCCGCTGGGCGACCTGCTCGGCGCGCGCGGCTTTCTCGGACGAAGGTCCCACCACCTGGATTTCGGCTCCGAACTCCGCTCCATCGTCTCCGGTATCGGCGCCAAATCCTATACGCGGGAGGAGCTGGACTTCCTGGTCGGCGTGTTG
>JBGPHF010000061.1:0-7610 GCA_041484215.1 Nitrospirota bacterium | reverse complement strand
GGCGCGGCGATAGTCCTTGGATTTCTCGATGGCAAACCGCTTCAAATGCCGGACGGCCAGCGGCTCGTCCACACCGCAGCGCCTGCACGACTGTTCGCAAGGATGGTGACAGATCATGGAGCAGACCGACGCGATCGGGTTTACCGAGGTGATGACCTCGAAGGCCTCGGTGTATTTGCCCTGGGCGATCAAGCCAACATAGGCCTGCACGTCCGTATGCGCCGGGCATGCCGCGCGGCACGGCGAGTACGGCCTCGTTTCTTTGATGTCAGCGCCGTAAGGCCTATAGGGTTCGAGGGTACAGATATCTTGCGAAGCCATAAATCTCTCCTGCTTTTAAATTTACTTTTAACTTTGTATTATCGAACTTTGAATAAGAAATAGAAAGAAAAACTTAATTGTTACGAAGACTTGAATCTCTTTGATTTAATACTTTTGCCTCACTATTATTTTTCCTGCTTCGTAAGGAGTTCGAGCATTTCCATGCGCGTGGACTCCTTGCTGCGGAAACTGCCCC
The DNA here is from genome assembly GCA_041484215.1 of Nitrospirota bacterium. Classification (GTDB taxonomy): domain Bacteria; phylum Nitrospirota; class UBA9217; order UBA9217; family UBA9217; genus JBGPHF01. The sequence goes on along the minus strand of JBGPHF010000061.1, from coordinate 7,093 downwards.
GCACCGCGGAGGTGACAACCCGTGCGCCTGGTTTCTTCACGCCGCGCATGCTCATGCATAAATGTTCCGCGTCGATCACGACCATCGCGCCCTTGGGTTTAAGCCTGCTCACGATCAGGTCGATGAACTGTGCGGTCAAGCGCTCCTGCACCTGCGGCCGCTTCGCGAAGATTTCGAGGGCCTTGGCCAGACTGCTGATTCCCACGATCTTCCCGGCGCCCGGAATATACGCGATATGGGCCTTGCCGGAAAACGGCAGGAGATGATGCTCGCACATCGAGTGAAAGGGGATGTCCTTGATCATCACCATTTCATCGTGGCTCTCTCCGGCCATGGGCTTCATCAGCGATTCGGTGTCCGCGGAGATGCCGGAAAAAATTTCCCCGTACATCTCTGCCACACGGGCAGGCGTGTCCTTCAACCCCGGCCGGTCGGCGTCTTCGCCGATGCCTTCGAGAATGAGCCGCACGCCTTTTTCTATTTTCTTAGTATCCATAAGAATTAACCACGGAGTTCACAGAGGACGGCAAAGAAACGCTTTTCTTTACTCTGCGCCCTCGGTGGTGAATGACTTTGCTTCTAGGATTCTCTTTTCCGTCACGATCTTCATTATCGGCACGTCGTGAAGATCAACGGGAACCTTCGGAACGATCTGCTCCTCGAACGCAAGCGCCACGGTCAACTTCTTAAATGCCGAAAGGAGCTTGTCGTAAAACCCCGCTCCATAACCGAGCCGGTTTCCTTGCTCATCAAACGCAGCCCCCGGGACGATAATAACATCTATTGCATCAAGCTTGGCCGGTGCTGACTCGTGGGGCTCGGGAATCCCCCATGCCCCGGGAGAAACGTCACTGTCAGTATTTCTTATTTCGTACAGTTCCAGTTCTTTGCCCTTGACCTTCGGAAGAACAATCCGTTTTCCCGAAGCAAGCGCCCGCCGGATCATGGGAATAGTGTCCACCTCGCTCCGGAATGACGCGAAGAACATAACCGTATGTGCCGACTTGAACGCGGGCAGAGAAAAAAGCCGCTCTTCGATCTCCCTGCTTTTCGCTGTTCGCTGAGACGGCAGCATACTGTCCCGTGCGTCCAGGACCTTTTTTCTGAGCTCTTTTTTCAAGTGAAGGATTTATTTCTTCATCAATTCGTCGAGCGCGGCTTTAATCTTCTTCGCCTCTTCCCGCACGCCGGGAGAGGCGTCATAGGGAGATTTCCCATCGAGGTCCGCCGTAACGGCGTCGCCGGCGTAGCTCATAAATCCGAGGAACTTCATCCCTTCGAGATGCCGGAGGATGAAATCCTTCTCGGATTCCTGCCGGATCTTGTTGCCGACAACAAAGACCTCTTTGACACCGAGGCCTTTTGCAAGCGTCTCTATCTGCCGGGCCGTCTGCATGCTCCGCTGGCCGGGCTCCACCACCACGATGAAGGCGTTGACGCCGCCGGCGGTGCCGCGGGTCAGGTGCTCAATCCCGGCTTCCATGTCGAGGATGACGACCTCATCACTCCGTAGGATCAGATGGCTGATCAAACGGCGGAGAAGCACGTTCTCGGGACAGTAACAGCCTGACCCCGCTTCCTTGGATTTCCCCACGACTAGGAGCCTAACCCCTTCGTGCCTTATACTATAGGCGTCCGGGATGTCATCCACCTTCGGGTTGAGGCTGAACATTCCGCCTGGCGAGCCCGGCCTTGAACCCGTGCGCTCCTCGATCAGATCGGACTGTTCGGCCAGCGGCAAGGCCTTTGCCGCGACATCGGGCGCTATCCCGAGCGCCGACGCCAGATTCGCATCGGGATCAGCGTCCACGGCAAGGACCTTCTTGCCCTCGGACGCGTAAAGCCTCGCTAAAAGGCCGGCCAGTGTGGTTTTCCCCACTCCGCCCTTGCCCGTAATTGCAATTTTCAAGCAGTTCTCCTCGGCATTATGAGGTCAAAATAACATCTATGAAGCGGAAGTGTCAAGGTTTTTTTGTTTCGTCGAATTGGTTACGGATTGTAGCATTTAACAGTTTTGGAATGCCCTAACCGCGGAGGATGGGGTAAAGCAGCGGCAGGTCTCCAGAAGTGGAAAGCGAAATGTCGCAACTGGTGCGGGGGAAGGAGTTTATTTCGTCGGATAGAGTTTTTCGATAATTGCGTGCAGGTCGCTCGGCTGGAACGGCTTCTTCACGTACCCCTTGGCTCCCAGGGCCAGGCCCCGCATGGTGTCTTCTTCCTTGCCCTCGGTGCTGACCATTATGATCGGTACGTGATTAAATTTCCCCAGCTCGTTCACTTTCTTGATAAACTCGATCCCGTTCATGATAGGCATATTGATGTCCAGCAAAACAAGACTCGCGTCGGGGTTCTTTTCGAGCTTTTCCAAACCCTCCTGGCCGTTCAGCGCGTCGATGATCTCGCATTTATATCGCATCAGCACCATCTTGTACATTTGATGGATCAGCGCCGAGTCGTCTATTACCAGAACTTTCTTGAGCATCGTCCTTCCTCCGTTGTCTCCAAACAGCATGAGGGATCGTGTCCGCCATGCGAGCGACGTCCGCCGTCACCCCTTGACCGGTATCCCCAGCGAGCGCACGCGCTCCGCCAGCTCCTTGATATCCACAGGCTTGTCATAGTAGTAGCGCGCGCCGCGTTCATAGGCGTCCTGCTTGATCTCGTCCGATCCGTATGCCGTCATGACGATCACTTCCGTCTTCGGCCAATAGCGCTTGATGTAGCTCAAAAGCTCAAGGCCCTCGACGCCCAGGATGCCCGACATCCGTATGTCCACGACGACCAACTCGAAGGTATAGCGGGAGAGTGCCTCTTCCGCCGGTTCCAGCCGGCTGGCGGTCATGACCTCGACGTCGTTCGAACGCAAGGCATAGGATAACGTCAATAATATAGTTGGTTCGTCATCAACAATCAAGATTCTTTTTTGGCTGGTTGTGGTCAACATGTCTTTCTCCTATCACGGTATTACTTTTTCATCACTCGGCGCCCACCACAAATCGAAAATCGAAAAATTACGCGCAGGCGTGCAGCACGAGGTTCGGAATATCCCGAAGACCGGCAATCCTGTCCACGGCGCCCAGTTCGATCGCTTTTTTCGGCATACCGAATACAACGCATGACTCTTCATCCTGCGCGATCGTGAACGCACCCGCCTGCTTCATTTCGAGCATGCCCTTGGCGCCGTCATCTCCCATCCCGGTCATGATCACGCCGGTGCAATTTCCTCCGGCATAGCGGGCGGCGGACCGAAACAAAACGTCGACCGACGGGCGGTGCCGCGACACGAGCGGCCCCTCCTTGATCTCGACGTAGTAACGGGCGCCGCTGCGCTGCAGCAGCAGGTGATGGTTTCCCGGCGCGATGAGCGCCCTGCCGCGGATGACCGTGTCGTTCTGCTCCGCCTCCTTGACGGAGATGCGGCAGATGGCGTCCAAACGCGTGGCGAAGGCGCGCGTGAAGTGCTCCGGCATGTGCTGGACGATGATTATGCCGGGCGCGTCGAGCGGCATGGCCTGCAAAAACTCGCTCAACGCCTCGGTCCCGCCCGTCGAGGCGCCGACCACGACGACCTTATCGGTCGTTTTCACCATGGCGTTTGACCGCGCCTTGGCGAGAATAACGTCGGCGGAAAGCTTCGGCACGACGCGAGGCATTGCGGGAACAGTGCGCGAGATGCGCGCCAGGGAGGCGGCCTTGACAGCGTCGCAGATGCGGATCTGCGATTCCTCCAAAAACTGCTTGGTCCCAATCCTGGGCTTCAGGATGATCTCGACGGCCCCGTATTCCAGCGTCCGCAAAGCGGTCTCCGACCCTTCTTCCGTGAGACTCGAACAGATAACGACCGGGATCGGGTGCTGGCTCATGATTTTTTGGAGAAAGGTCACGCCATCCATGCGCGGCATTTCCACGTCCAGCGTGATTACATCGGGCACTTCGTGGAGAATTTTCTCTGCCGCGATAAAGGGGTCCGAAGCCGTGGCCATAACCTCGATCTCCGGATCGGACGAGAGGACGGCCTCGAGCGTTTGTCGGACCACGGCGGAATCATCGACGACAAGGACCCGTATTTTTTTTCCCATGACCATTGCACCCCGCGCGTCCATCGTTTGACTCACGACGCCACCCGGTAAATCGTCGACGCGATGCGCGCGAGGGGGAGGTCGAAGCCGTGAACGGTCTCGGAGTGCCCCAGAAAGAGGTGCCCCCCCGCCTTCACGCACCCGCACAACCGGCTCAAGAGCGCATATTGCGTCGCCCGCTCAAAATAGATTATCACGTTCCTGCAAAATATGGCGTCCACCTTTTCAGGGACTACCAGGCGCTCGTCCATGAGATTCACCCGCTGGAAGCTGACGCGGGAACGGAGCTCCGGCACGACCCGAACGAGCCTCTTTGCCCGGTCTTTGCTGCGCAGGAAATACTTCTGCTTGAGGGTATGCGGCAACTCCTCGACAAGGCGCTGGTCGTAGATGCCGGCCCCCGCTTTTTGGAGGACCCTGGTCGATATGTCCGTGGCAAGGATCGTATACTGGAAATCAGGATGCTGACAGGCAAACTCATTCAGCACCATTGCCAGCGTGTACGGTTCCTCGCCCGAGGAACATCCCGCGCTCCACACGACGAACTTTTTGCCGCCGCTGCCCGCGCCCTCGGCCAGAAACTCAGGCAACACGGTCTCCGTCAGGAACTGAAAGTGGACAGGCTCGCGAAAAAAATCTGTTTTGTTCGTGGTCACGGCATCGATCATCTGGACGAGTTCGCTTTCCCCTTCCGGGGAGTCAAAAAGGAATTCGCAGTATTCCGTGAACGACGCCAACCCGAGGCTTCTGAGTCTTTTCTGGAGCCGCGACTCCAGCATGATCTTCTTTACCGGCGGCATCTTGATCCCGCAGTGACCGCTGATGAATTCGCTCAGGCGATCGAATTCCTTCGAAGTCATGGCCCTTACCGAGTCCTGGTACAGCTGGCCGTCTTTCATGGATCGTCGAGCTCCCCGCAAAGGACCGGAAACGTCGGCCCTCGCGCTCCTACACACTGTGTACGGTCGCGTCCTGCACTGCGTGAATGCGCGGCAGCTGTCCGTGCCGTTCACCGTGGTGTGCACTGTATTTGCCTGTCGTGCTTCCCGTTTGCAAACTGGTTTTCTTTTCGTCTACCCTGAAAAAGGCGATTGCGTCTCGGAGCTGTTCGGCCTGGGCCGAAAGTTCTTCCGCCGTGGCAGCCATCTCTTCGGAAGACCCCGCGTTCTGCTGGATCACCTGGTTGAGCTGCTGGATCGCATTATTTATCTGGTCCGCTCCCGTGGTTTGCTCCCTGGAGGCGGCATTGATTTCCTGCACCAGCTGCGACGTTTTCTGAATGTCCGGCACGAGCTTCGCGAGCATCGCGCCGGACCTCTCCGCCACAGCCACGCTCGTGACCGTGAGCCGGCTGATTTCCGCCGCCGCCGTCTGGCTCCGCTCCGCGAGCTTGCGCACTTCCGCAGCAACCACCGCGAAACCCCTGCCGTGCTCGCCTGCCCGGGCCGCTTCGATCGCCGCGTTCAGGGCCAGCACATTCGTCTGGCGCGCGATCTCTTCGATGATCGAGGTCTTCTGCGCGATTTCTTTCATGGCATTCACGGTATTGGCCACCGTGTCGCCGCTTTCCGCTGCGTCCGCCGCGGACTTGAGCGCTATTTTCTCGGTCTGCTGGGCGTTGTCCGAGTTTTGCCTTATGGTGGCGTTCATCTCCTCGATCGATGACGACGCCTCCTCGGCGGAAGCCGCCTGCTCGGTCGCGCCCTGGGACATCAGGCTCGACCGGTCGGTGAGTTCGCGGCTGCCTTCCGCCACGTTGTCCGAGGCCGAACGGACATTGGCGACCACATTCCGCAGCGTAGACACCATGGAGTTGAGCGCTCCCGCGAGTTGGCCGACCTCGTCGTTTTGATTGATGTCCAGGTGGTCATGCAGGTCACCTGCCGCCACAGCGCGCGTAAAATCCACGCTTTTCCTGAGGGGCCGGGTTATGGATTTCGTGATCGCAATGCCGAGAAGGGTCCCTAGGATAACCGCGATAACGCTGACGGTGGAAACGACCACTCTCGTTGCCACGGCATTTTTGATCATTTGATCTTCCGAGAGAATTTTTTCCTTCGCCGTTTCCGTGGTCTTCCGCAAAAGGCCTTGCACCTTTTCCAGGTCTGCCAGAGTTTCCGTGTTGTAAACGACCTGTGCCGCGGCGAAGGCCCCCTGCGCGTGCAGCCGCTGAATATCGGACGCGGACTCGTGCAGCTTGCGGTGCGGTTCCTCAAGCGCGTCCAGGTTCTCTTTCAGCTTCGGCAGCATTGCCTCCGCCTTTTTTCTTCCTTCGCCGTAATACCATTTCCCGAAGGCGCACTGCGTATGATCGAGCTGCGCCTTCAACTCCGTGGCCTTGTCGTTAAACACGTAGCGGCTGACGGTCTGGGCCCAGTTTAAATGGTCCACCTCGCGCTGGAGCAGCTCTCCCCGGAGTTGATTTCCTCCGGCCACAACCGTCCCTTCATGAACGATCTTCGAGATGCCCGTCAGCGCCAATACCGCCGCTACGGACAGGAGAACCAGCACGATGCCGATTCCCGCCAAGACCTTCTTGCCGATCGAAACATCCTTCCATTTGATATCCATGTCTCCCCCCCCGAGGATTGTGCATCTCTTCCCGCATTATATTCTTTGGTGAACGTCGCCGCGGTTTACTGCGCTACCTGTGCAGGGGCCTCTGTCTGGCCGGACTGCACCAAGGCGAGCTCGTCGGTCGAGAACACCTTGTCGATGTCGAGAATGATGATGAAGGCGGTGTCCCGTTTGCCCATGCCCCGGATAAACTCCGTGTTGAGACGCGTTCCGATCTTGGGCGCGGGCTCGATGTGGCCCTGTTCGAGGTCCATCACCTCCTGCACCGAATCGGCAAGCGCCCCGAGGACCGTGGTTTCGTTGTCCACGGTCACCTCGGTGATGATGATGCAGGTGTTCACCGTGTTCTCGGTCCTGCTCATGCCGAACTTCAACCGGAGGTCCACCACCGGGACCACGCTGCCCCGGAGGTTGATCACCCCGCGCATGAACTCCGG
>JBGPHF010000060.1:0-7633 GCA_041484215.1 Nitrospirota bacterium | reverse complement strand
CGTGGCTCAGGAGGCGTTCGAAGAGCTCTTGGGCTATGAGAAAGAAAAGTTCATCGCAGCGCTCCTGCCGATCGGCGTGCCCGATGAAGACCCTCCGTCGAGAAGCAGGAAGCCGCTGGAAGAGATAATGAAAGTGGTTAAATAAGAGTTAACTTTCAGCATGCTCGATTGGGCTGAAACTGAGATAGTGGTAAGATAGCGGCCTTTGGGTTCTTTTGCCTTGCCTTTTTAAAGGGTTTATAGTAATCTTTTTTTAAGAGGATCGCGCAATGTCCAAAGCGGTAACCATAGAGAAGCTTGAAAAAGAAATCGAAAAACTTCCGCCCAAAGACCAGCTCAAGCTGGTAGAGCGGCTTGCCCATCACCTGCGAGAGACGGGGCTCAGCATGAAAAAAGAGCTCGACCTCTCAAAGCTCTACGGCCTCGGGAAGGGGCTGTGGGGGGGAGAGGACGCCCAGGTTTATGTAAACCGCTTGCGGGCAGATCGCTCATGACCATTGACGATGAGCTGAGCAAAATCTCCTCCCTGTTCATCGACACCGCCCCGATCATTTACTACATCGAGGCCCATCCGCAGTTCGGACCCCTCAGTAAAAAAATATTTGAAGCCTTTCTTTCCGGTCGCATCACGGCCTATTCGTCCGTCGTCACCCTCACGGAAGTCCTGGCGAAGCCGACAGAAGCCGGAGATGAAAAGCTGGCGAGGCGGTTTTCCGAGTTCCTTGAACACGGGAAAAATTTCAGACTTCTGGAGATTACCGCCGCAATCGCAAAACAAGCAGGCATGCTCCGGGGGCGGTATCCTATCCTGCGCGCGCTCGATGCCGTCCAACTTGCCGCAGCCCTTGACGCCGGAGCCGATGCCTTCCTCGCGAACGACAAAAAACTCCAGCGCGTAAAAGAGATCAAGGTCTTAGTCCTTGCAGATTATCTCCCAGCGAGTTAAACGCAGTCTCTGCGCCTTTGTTCAAATCCTCTATATCGTTTTCTATTTTCTCACGCCCGCTCCTCCGCCATCGCCTCGGCCCGCGCCTCTTCCGGGACTTCCGTCCCCTTCGCGATCACCACGATGCCGGACGGCGTGACGTGGTAGCGCGCTTTGTCCTTCTCTAGGTCGTAGCCGATCTCCGTTTCCGGCGGAAGCTTCACGTCCTTGTCGATGATCGCCTTGCGGATGCGGCAATGCCTGCCGATCTCTACGTTTTCCATGAGGATTGAATCGTACACCTCGCTGTAGCTGTTCACGCGCACGTTGGGCGAGAGCACGGAATTCTGCACGCGGCCGCCCGAGACGATGCAACCGTGGGCCACGATCGAGTCCAGGGCGATGCCGAGCCTTCCGCCTTTTTTCTCCTGGGCGAACACGAACTTGGCGGGCGGGTTCTGCGCCTGGTAGGTCCTGATCGGCCACGCGCTGTCGTAGAGGTTGAGCTGCGGATCCACGCTCACCAGGTCCGTGTTCGCTTCCCAGTAGGCATCGATGGTACCCACGTCGCGCCAGTATTTCGCCTCTTTCTTGTTCTCATCCTTGAAATTGTACGCGTAGACCTTCGCCGATTTCATCATCTGCGGAATGATGTTCTTCCCGAAGTCGTGGGCGGTTTCCTGGAGCGCGTCGGATTTGAGGTGTTCGAGCAAGGTGCTCGTGTTGAACAGGTAGATCCCCATGGACGCGAAGGTCAGGTCCGGCCGTCCCGGGATGTGCTTGGGGTCGCGCGGTTTTTCCTCGAACCCGACGATGCGTCCTTCGTCGTTGACCTCGACGATGCCGAACCCGTCCGCGTTCTTCCTCGGGATTTCGATGGCGGCGACGGTCGCGTCGGCTTGCCGCTCTTTATGGAACCGGAACATCTCGGAGTAGTCCATCTTATAGATGTGGTCTCCGGCAAGCACGAGCAGGTGGTCGGGGGCGTCCTTCTCGATCATATAAATATTCTGGTAGATGGCGTCCGCCGTGCCCTGGTACCATTTGTCGCCGACCCGCTGCTGGGGCGGCACGGAAATGATGTACTCGTTCAACTCGCCGGAAAAAAGGTTCCAGGCGAGCCGCAGGTGTTTATCCAGGGAAAGGGACTTGTACTGGGGAAGCACGGCGATCTTCCTGATGCCGGAGTTGATGCAGTTGGACAGGGCAAAGTCGATGATCCGGTAGATGCCCCCGAAGGGGACCGCGGGTTTCGCCCGGTGAATGGTGAGGGGGTGCAGCCGTTCTCCCTTGCCGCCGGCAAGGATCATCGCCAGTATGCTCATGATCGAAAGTCTCCTACCGGAAAGCGTTTCACCGGTACGCTTCATGATAGCAGACAGGATGCTTCGCTGTCAAACCGCTGCTCCGTTCCTTATCGCAGAATTCCCGCGTTCGAATTGGGGGCCGCAAGGTTCGGAAAATAGAGAATAATAATTTCAGTATGATTTTTTTTAATAGTATTTTTTCTTGATTTTTCGAAGAGCGGTTGTTAATATGAATTCCCTTTATCTAATTCTATAAAAGGTTATTATTTTACCAGGTTACGATAAGTAACAATTGTCCCGCTCCTTCGGTTACATTTCACCAAGTTATACATCTCAGGACAATAGATGGTTGTTTTTACGAGTAATTGCCTAGAGGAGGTCTATCCGGTGCTTCAAAATGAAGAGATAAAAAAGGTGAACGCCATTCTCGACGATGCGGAGGGTCAGCGTGGCATTTTGATCTCCGTGCTTCAGCGCGTTCAGGAAAAGGTCGGCTATCTTCCCGAAGATGCCATGAACATGATATCCGAGCGGATGAGTCTGTCCCTGAACAATGTCTACGGCGTGGCGTCCTTCTATAAACATTTCCACTTCAAGCCCCGGGGCAAGAACGTGGTTAAGGTCTGCACGGGAACCGCCTGTCATGTCCGGGGCGCCAAGGCCGTCCTGACCGAGATGGAGAACAAGCTGGGGATCAAGGAAGGCGAGACCACGAAGGACCTTTCGGTTACGCTCGAGACCGTGGGCTGCGTCGGGTGCTGCGCTCTTGCGCCGGTCGCCACGGTGAACGATCAGGACCTCTACGGCGAACTGACGCCGAAGATGGTGGACGACATTATCACGATGGCGAGGGGTGAACATGGAACTCACGTTTAAACGGCTCAATACCGTCGGAGACCTCGACGCTCTTCGCACCAAACTCAAGGAGGACCGCGCGGGAAATGACGCGCACCGCGTCCGGGTCTGCTGCGGTACGGCATGCCAGGCATCGGGGTCCAATAAGCTCGTCAAAAAGTTCGAGGAAGAGGCGGCGGCAAAGGGTGAGAACCTCGAAATCGTCAAGACCGGGTGCCAGGGTTTCTGCCAGCGCGGCCCGGTCGTTGTTCAGGAACCGCAGGAGATATTTTATCAGAAGGTGAAGGTGGCTGACATCCCCGCGCTGTTCTCCGGTTCGGTGCTGAAAGGCATGCCTTATCGCAAGCAGCTCTATCGCGAGTTCTCGCTGTCCGAGCCGAACACGGCCATGCAGGACATCCCTTTTTACAAGAAACAGAAGCGCCTTGCCCTCCACCGGAACGGCATCGTCGATCCCTGCAACATCTATGACGCGGTCCGGGAGGACGGCTATGCGGGGCTCGCGAAGTGTCTGACGGAATACAAACCCGACGAAGTCATCGACCTCGTGAAGAAGTCCGGCCTCAGGGGCCGCGGCGGAGCGGGTTTCCCGGCCGGTCTCAAATGGGAACATACGAAAAAATCAGGCGCCAAGGTAAAGGCCGTTGTGTGCAACGGCGATGAAGGAGACCCGGGCGCGTTCATGGACCGAGCGGTGATGGAGGGCGACCCCCATTCGGTCATCGAAGGCATGCTCATCAACGCCTACGCCATCGGCGCGCAGCACGGCTATATCTACGTGCGGCACGAGTATCCCCTTGCCGTGAAGAACCTGGGTGTCGCCATCAAGCAGTGCGAGGAGCTGGGCCTTCTCGGCAAGAACATCCTGGGCTCGGGCCTCGATTTCACCATGGAAGTGAAGGAAGGGGCCGGCGCATTTGTCTGCGGTGAGTCCACGGCACTGGTCGCTTCCCTTGAGGGCGAGCGTGGCATGCCGCGTCCCCGCCCCCCGCGTTTATCCGAGGCGGCAGGCGGCCTTTGGGGCATGCCCACGAACCTGAACAACGTCGAGACCTTCGCGAACGTGCCCACCATTATCGTAAAGGGGCTCGACTATTACACCAAAATAGGAACTGAAAAATCCAAGGGCACGAAGGTCTTCGCCCTCACCGGGAAAATCAAGAACACGGGCCTGATCGAAGTGCCCATGGGCATCACGCTCCGGGAGATCATCTTCGACATCGGCGGCGGCATGCTGAACCCTGATAAGGCGTTCAAGGCCGTCCAGACCGGCGGACCCTCGGGCGGCTGCATCCCTGCCCAGTTCCTCGATATGCCAGCGGACTTCGATACCCTGGCCTCCGTGGGCTCGATCATGGGCTCGGGCGGCATGGTGGTCTTGGACGAGGACGACTGCATGGTGGACGTGGCCAAGTACTTCCTGTCCTTTACCAAGAGCGAGTCTTGCGGCAAGTGTCCTCCCTGCCGCGTCGGCACCTGGCAGATGTACGAGCTGCTGGACAAGATCACGTCCGGCAAGGGAGAAAAAGGCGACATCGAGCTGCTCGAAAAAATGGGCAAGATGATCGTGGCCGGATCGCTCTGCGGCCTCGGCAACAGCGCTCCGAACCCCGTGCTTTCAACGATCAAATACTTCCGCGAGGAATACGAAGAGCACGTGAACGACAAGTTCTGCCGGGCCAAGCGCTGCCAGGGGCTCGGGACTTTCCGCATCCTGCCGGAGCACTGCATCCTCTGCGGCATGTGCAAGACCGCCTGCGCTTTCGACGCGGTGGTTGAAATGCGGGACAAGTTCTTTATCGATCAGGACTACTGCACCAAGTGCAAGGCCTGCTACACGGTCTGTCCCACCAGTGCCGTGGTCGTGGAAAAAGGAGGGGCCCATGTCGCAGCAAACAAGTAACTGCCCCGTGAACATTGTGAAGCTCAAGCTCACGCATTTTTATAATGACGACTCCAAGGACGGCATGTGCTCCAAGTGTCATCCCTGCAAGCTCGGCATCTTCGACGCCATCAAGATCCTCGATGCGATCCAGGCGGGCAAGGGCAGGGACAAGGACGTCGCCCTGCTCAAACGCATCGCTATTGACGTGAAGGACGGCGGCATGTGCAAGAAGGGCAAAGACCGCGCGGACATTTTGTCCGCCTTTCTTTCCGAAAGCTCCGCGGACCTCGAGCGCCACATCAAGGGTGTTTGCAAGTATCACGAATGCGCGCAGCTCGTCCGGTACGAGATCGAACCGACCCTGTGCACCATGTGCGATAAATGCCGGGAGGTGTGCAGGGATTTCGCGATCGAGGGACAGAAATTGGTACAGGGCAAGACCGGCTTCACGCCGTACCGGATCCGGCAGCAGCGCTGTACGCATTGCGGGGAATGCATCAAGGTCTGCCCCGAGAACGCGGTAGTGGTCAAGGAGAAGGACCGTGAGGCCGAGGCCAAGGAACCGGTGCGGACTCTGATCTGCACGTGCGACGTGAGCGGCAAGGCGACCGGCCATGTTCCGGTCTGCTCCATTCACGATATGGCGGCAAAATAGCAACAAGCACGAAAACACAAGCACCAAATGACAAATAAATTCCAAATAACCGAAATGCGAAGCTCCAAGCGTTTTGATTAATGAAATTTGGTCATTGGTGATTATTGGTAATTTGTGATTTGAAATTTAGAATTTGCATTCGTGGAGGTTTTTTATGACGACCAAGATGGTAACTATGGAATTTGACGGCAAGGCCGTTTCCGTGCCGGAGGGCATGACCCTCGTGGACGCGGCCGCTACCGTGGGGGTGCATATCCCGAACCTGTGCCACATCAAGGAACTCAGGGGCGTGGGCGCATGCCGCATGTGCATGGTCGAGATCGAGGGCATGAAGACGCCCATGACCGGCTGTACCACGAGGACCAAGGAAGGCATGAAGGTCCAGACCAAGACCCCGAAGGTCGAGGAGATCAGGAAGTTCGTGACCGACCTCGTGCTCTCCTTCCATCCCCTGGACTGCATGACCTGCCCCAAGGCGGGCGCGTGCGACCTTCAGCGCTATGCGGCGGACTTGGGCATTCGCGAATCGTCCTTCGGCAGGAAGAGCTTCAACTACGAGCTGAACGACAAGAGTCCTTTCATCACCATCGACAACAACTACTGCATCCTCTGCGGCCGGTGCGTGCGGGTCTGCAAGGAGCAGGGCACGAACGTGCTCGACTTCATGGGCCGCGGCATAACGACCAAAGTGACGACGGCCCTGGACAAGCCCCTGCATGAATCAGGCTGCACCTTCTGCGGCTCCTGCGTCGAGGCGTGCCCCGTGAACGCCATCATGGAGCGGGACCGCTGGCAGCACGGCCGCGAGTGGGACCTCGAAAAGCATGAGTCGGTCTGTACCGCGTGCGCGTCGGCGTGCAGCGTCGTGGTCTCCAAAAAAGACGGACGCATCGTCAAAGTGAACACGAAGGAAGAGAACGGCTATATCTGCGCCATCGGACGCTTCGGGTTCGATGCGCTGAAAGCGTCGAACCGCATCGCAACGCCCATGAAAAAACAAGGCGGCAAACTCGTTCCCGCGACCTGGGCAGAGGCGGCGAAGCTCGCGGCAGAGGCGCTCAAGAAAGCGGGGGCCAATGCCGGGTTCATCGCTTCCGGCTCGCTCACGAACGAAGAGGCAATGGCGGTCCAGGAACTCGCCCGCGGCGTCGCGGGAAGCGCCAACATAGACACTCCGGCATCCGCGTACGCGGGCGGCGCCATCTCGGCGCTCCGCGCGGTCTACGGCGAAGCCGGTCTCGGCATCGCGTCCCAGGCGGACCTCGCGTCCGCTGATTGCGTGGTCGTGATCGGGGCCGATCCGTCCCAGAAGCAGCAGGCGCTCCAGGAGATAGACGTCATGATCCGCAGACGCGCTCAAACAGGCGCGAAGGTCATCGTCGTGAGCACCGAGAAGACGGACCTCGCCCATCACGCGAACGCGATCCTGCTTCAGCTCAAACCCGGCACGGACACCGCCCTCCTGGGTGGGCTTATATCCGCTGTTCTTGCCGAGGGCGTCAATCCGGCGGCAAAAGGCTTCGAGGCCCTCAAAAAAGCGCTCCCGGGTGTCGACGCTGCTTCATCTTTGTCCGGGGTTTCGGCCGAGCAGCTCACGGCCGCGGCAAAGGCGTATGCAACAGCCAAGCACCCCGTGGTCATTTTCGGGACCGGCATTTCAGCCAACGAAGACGCTTCGCTCCAGGCCCTGAACCTTGCGCTGGTGAAAAACGCAGGAGTGATGCCCCTTTTGATCGAGGCGAACGCGCTTGGCGTGATGCAGATGGGCTGCCTCCCCGACCGGGAAGCCGGATACGCAAAGGCGAAAAAGTCCGGCAAGAGCTACGACGAAATGAAGTCCGGCATGAAGGCGCTCTACATCGCGGGCGACGTGCCGGGTGCGGATTTTAAAGCCGACTTCCTCATCGTGCAGGCGAGCCACGAAAACGCTCTGACGGCAAAGGCCGACCTGGTGCTGCCGATGGCCGCGCTTTACGAGAAGCAGGGCACGATCGTGAACACCTACG
>JBGPHF010000059.1:0-7700 GCA_041484215.1 Nitrospirota bacterium | reverse complement strand
CTATTGTCCGATTTTTGGGGTCCACTATAACTCGGTTATAAGGCAGAAGCTACGCCCCCTTCCGGGGACAAGGGTATAGATGGCTATTTGTATAAAGACGGATTGAAAATAGGACTTCAATGCAAAAGACAAGCAGGTAAAGTTTCCGATCCCGCCATAAGAAATTTCTTGGGATCATTAGTCCACGCAGGATGTTCCTCCGGCATTTTTGCTACTTCGTCCGATTTCACTCATGTCGCAGCCGAAACAGCCAAAGCAAACAATATCAAACTCGTCAATCGCGACGATGTAATGGATTTACTCGTCGCAACAATTAATGAAGAGTTCATAACAGAGAATGGCGCCATAATCAAGTTTGAAGGACAAGCTAAATTATGTCCTCGTTGTCATAGCAGAATGTACGTGAAGTATAGTCGTTTGAGAAAACGTTCTTTCTGGGGTTGTTCTAAATATCCAGAATGCAAATATGCGGAGAGATATTAACCAGGCGCTCGACTGCGCCGCGCCGCGTTGGCATTTGCCAACCACACGTTCGAGAGGGTCAAGCCCCTCAAGGGCTCACGAAGTCAAATGCATAAGGAGAAACAAGTGGTTATTACTTTATCTGTTCCTTTGGTTGCTTTATTTACTACAATCATCGGAGGTTTGATTGTATCTATGATTGTTGGAGCGTATCATTACGCTCTGACTCTTGTTAAGCTCAAGGTAACTGATAAGAAGCTCAGCGATGTCCTTTCTGAAATGGATACACTCCATAGGAACTATAAAGATGAAATCGCGGACATTAAGAAAAGGAACAAAAGCGAAATTGCAAAGGCGATTGAGTTTGCCATTGATACCTATGACAAGAAGATGGATAAATTTCTTGAAAATAATAAAAGTACAAAACATGGATGGGCCTCCCTCGCTTCTCTCTACTACGGCGACAAGAAGATAAAATAAATGATCCAACCAGAAGATCGAGCCCCACGGAACGGGGCTCATCTTCGCCGCTAATCGTAGGATAACCGGATGACGGATATGGTTTTCGTGGACCTTAATTCAACAATAGCGTAAAGGATGATGATAAGTGCGGTTTTTATCATCATAGTGTCTGCGATTGCACTTTATCAGATTATGAGGAAGTTCGACATCGATCTTCAGGGTATTTTGGCGAAACTCATAAAATCTTTTGCAAGTCCGGATGGGCCTCATAAAAAAAACAAGGAGGATTCTACTTTGCTGAGAAAATTGGTCATCATCGGCGTATTAGGCGTTATTGTTATCGTACTTGCCACGGGTGGGTTCGGCTGCAAACGTATCGGCGCGGGGCACGTCGGGATCAAAGTGAATATGGCCGGCAACCAGCGCGGCGTTGAGGATTATCCCACGGTCGTTGGTTGGATATTCTACATTCCGTTTATGACCCAGGTTGTCGAATACCCGACGTATATGCAAACCGCGACCTGGACAGGGGATTATAAAACAGGCCGGCAGAATGTCGACGACAGCATTTCGTTTAATACACGGGATCAGCTGCTAGTGAGCGCGGACATCAACCTGTCGTACATTATCATGGAAAAGCAGGTCCCCCACTTTTATGTTCAGTTCAGATCGGACAACCTCGACAATTTTACCCATGGGTATTTGCATAACGTAGCCAAGGATGCTTTCAACGGCATCGGGTCCAAGTATACGTTTGATGAAATAAACGGCGAACAAAAAGAAAAGGTGCTGTTGGCCGTAAAAGAACGCATCAACACTGACCTGAACAAGTACGGTGTAATGATCCAGCAGTTTGGACTTTTGGGCGCGCTCCGGCCGCCGGAGTCGGTGATGAAAGCAATTACGAGCAAGATGGAGGCAATCCAGCGCGCTCAACAGGCTGAAAACGAAGTTCGGGAAGCCAGGGCTCAGGCAGCGAAGGCAGTCGCAAAGGCCGAAGGTGAAGCAAAGTCGAACCACATCCTTGCCGCGTCCATCTCGCCTGCGCTTATTCAGTGGCGGCAGCTGGAAATAACCCAGCAGTACGTAAACAAGTGGAATGGCGCACGGCCCCTGGTCGAGGGAAGCAGCAGCGGCATGATTTTACAGTTGCCGGAGTTAAGGCAAAAAAAGTACGAACGTTAAAAAGCAAAAGGCAATTAATCATAGGAGTCCGAAGATATAATGAAAAAACTCCTTTCTATATTACTGTTCAGCAGTGCTCTCTTCTCCACGGCCTTCGCGGAAACAAGCGAGGAAGTGACGGAAGTCTACACGGACACAGGCGCGCCAACCACCGAGCAGAATAAGCCATCCAACGTCCATGGGATCCTCGGCGCCGCGCTGTTCGGCACGCACAAGATCATCGGCGGTGACAACACGGTCATTGGGCTGTTTCCTCTCGTCCTGATGAGGTACAAGGACGTCGCCTACTGGAACATCGGGGGCGGAGGCGCGTGGCTTCTCGGGACCGAGGACCGCTCGCTCAAGTTCGGGGCGGGCATCCGGGCGCGGGGAGGCTGGCAGCCGGGCGATGACGCGGAACTCATTGGGATGGAGCGGCGCAAGGGCTCGCTCGACGGATACCTGAACGGTGTATGGAGAACGCCCCTTGCAACGCTCGGGGCGCATTACTATCATGACATAGGGCACGTAAGCGGCAGTGATGCGGCGAGTCTGAGGCTCTCCCATAACTTCAGGATCGACGACGGCCTGCGGCTCACGCCGAGCATTGGCGCGACCTGGCAAGACAGCAAACGCGTGGATTATTATTACGGAGTAAGGCCGTTGGAAGCCCTGCCTTTGCGGCCGGCTTATATGGGCCATAATGCGATCAATGTCAATGCAGGTCTGGCAGGGTCTTATCTCCTGCCGCACTCCTGGTCGCTTTTGGGCGGCGTCATTACGACCCGCTTCGGCAGCGGCATTGTCGACAGCCCGATTGTGACAAGGCGCTACTCCACGCTGGTCTATTTCGGCGCGGGGTGGAGGTTTTAAGGTTCTTTAACGAAGAGTCGTCGAGGCAATATACAAACGCCGGGTGTGAATATGTCAGGCACAGGACCATTGAGGAAAATAATTCCGGTCGGTTTCGGCTTGGCTTTGCTGAGCAGCGTCTTCTGCACCGCCGCGCGGTCAGAATCCGGAAGCACCGGGAACGATAAAGCGTTTAACGTCGGATATACGGTCCTCGACCTCACCTATCGAACGAGCAAGAATACAACAAAAACGCTCACGGTCGCGGTTTGGTATCCGACGAAAGCGACCCCGGCCCGTTATAACTACGGCGGGCCCACAAACGGCATGGTGGCTCTCGATGCGCCGCCTTATCCCGCAGCTCGTCCCTATCCGCTGCTGGTTTTTTCGCACGGGTACGGGGGGAGCGGTTTGTCTTCGGTGTTTCTTACCGAGGAGCTTGCGGCCCGGGGCTGGATCGTTGCCGCGCCGGATCACAACGACAAGTATTCAGCGGTTCGCATACGCACGGGACGGAACAAGGACCTTGATCGCGCGGGTTTCCTGCTTGATGCGGAGAAGATCACTAACTCCGATGCAGGTCATCGCGATGAGTACCGGTACCGGATAGATGAATTGAAGTCCGTGCTCGACCAGATGCTTGAATCCGAGCAGTTCGGAAAATTGATCGACAAGGAACGGATTGCCGTTGGCGGGCATTCTTTCGGAGGTTTCACTGCCTTGGGCTTGTGCGGAACGATTGAAGAACGCCGAGACGACCGCATCAAGGCTGTGCTTTTGTACTCGACCGGGGCAAGCGGCTATTTGTTCCAGGAGAACGAACTGGGGCGGGTGAAGGTCCCGTCCATGTACTTCCTGGGGGAGCGCGAGAAGGACCAGAAGCGGGGGAGGTCGACCATGGAGGAACTGTCCAACAGGGTTTATAGAAACGTAGCTCCGCCCAAGTACTTTCTGGTGGTCAAAGGGGGCAATCACTTCTCATTTAATAATCGGTTCGCAACCGACCCGGGATCACGCTTTCTCGGCGGCAGCGAGGAGCAGTTCGGGGTAATACGCCGTTACTCTTTCGCCTTCCTGGAGAAGCACGTTTCCGGACAGGAAGGCGGCAACGGAATCCTGGAGCGACAGGACCCGTTCCTCACCCGGTATCTCAGGGAGCCTCGTCAGGCGGCGCCAGGAAAAGACTGATAGTTTTGTTGGCTGAATAATCTCAATGTTCAACATGACCGTGCCGTGGTGGGAAATTTACAGCACCTCTTCGTCTTCCGCGCGCCAGGCCGGGTCCACGATGCAGATGAACACGAGGTCGGTCTTTCCAGAATTCGTGATGCACTGGACGGCCTTCGGCGGGATGTAGACGGTAAAGCCGGGCCGAACGGCCGCGCTTTCGTCATCGATATACATAACGCCCTCGCCTTCCAGAATGTAATAGACTTCCGAGGTCTTGAGCCGGTGCTTCCAGGTTGTCAAGCCGGGCTTTACCACGGCGTGGGCCAGGCTGTAGCGAAGGCTGAGGTCCGCCTTATCCGGATGCAGGAGTTCCCGCAGAAGGCAGTTGTCGCCTGCCGTGAATTCTTCGCAGTTTTTCAGCTCTCGAATGAACATGAGTTAGAACCTCTCTTTTTCATTGGATTTTTACCGGTGAAGCATAGCAAAGAGACGGATGAGTGTCAACACGTTTACACGGAACACTGTCCAAACTTGGGCTTGCAATAAGCCTCTAAATGCGATAGATTCCAGGGCCGAGGCGCGAAAGAGAAAGCAAAAAGAAAGAGCTTCCCGTTATGGATCACCCTCCTGAAAAAATCGAAGAATGCATTTCCGTGCTGGAAGCTTTGGTAAAAGATCCGGGACAGCTTGCGAGTCTTACGGAAGAGCTGCGCATTGCGCTTCAGAAAGCCGCGGGCTCGCTATCCCGGCCCGGAAGGGCAGAGGCAAAAAAAAGAAACAAGGCCGCAAAAAAAACCAGGAGCCTGGCCACGCTTGAAAAAGACCGGCGCGCCAGGAACACAACGGGCATTCGCACGGCGCGAATCGTCGAGGTCTTTACCGCGCCCGCCCAGATCGAATATAGCCCGGCGGGAGCGGACCGAAAGGCGGAAGAATTACATTCGCCGCGCAACTGCTATGTGTGCAAAGAAGAGTTCACCACTCTGCACTTTTTCTACGATACCCTGTGCAAGAAATGCGGCGACCTGAATTACCGGAAGCGGTTCCAAACCGCATCGCTCCAGGGGCAGGTCGCCTTGATCACGGGTTCGCGCCTCAAAATCGGTTATCAGGCGGCGTTGATGATGCTGCGCGCCGGCGCGACCGTGATTGCCACAACCCGGTTTCCCGTGGATGCGGCCGCGAGATATTCCAAGGAAGAGGACTATGCTCTGTGGGGAAACCGGCTGCATATTCACGGGCTTGATCTGAGGCATATTCCCAGCGTGGAAATCTTTACAAACTATGTGGAGCAAAAATACGGGCGTCTGGATATCCTGATCAATAACGCCGCCCAGACGGTAAGACGGCCAGCGGGCTTTTATGCGCATCTCATGGAAAATGAAGTAAAGGGATGCAACGCCTTGAACGGGGAAGCACGGAGGCTTCTGGGAGACCATGAAGCCTGCAAAAAGCAGATCATCTCTTTTTGCCGGAATGCCGTTGACGACGAAGCCGCTCTTCCCGCTACGTGGCACGATCAGGGGCCTGGAATCGGCTTGCGGGAATCCGCCCGCCTGTCGCAGGTCCCCTATAGTCATGACAATTCGCTCGTAGCCGAAGAGATATTTCCAAAAGGGAAGCTGGATATCGACCTTCAGCAGGTGGACCTGCGCAAGACGAACAGCTGGCGGCTGCGTTTGGGGGAAATCCCGACCTCGGAAATGCTGGAAGTGCAATTGGTGAATTCCGTGGCCCCCTTTGTGCTTTGCAACAGGTTGGTGTCTCTCATGAGGCGCGATTACACCGGCCAAAAGCATATTGTGAATGTGACGGCCATGGAAGGGAAGTTCTTCAGGTTCAAGAAGGATGAGAGGCACCCCCACACGAACATGGCAAAAGCGGCCTTGAACATGATGACCCATACCTCCGCGGAAGATTTCGCCAAAGACGGCATCTATATGAATGCCGTCGATACGGGCTGGGTTACCGATGAAGACCCCGTGGAACTGTCCCGGTTTAAGCAAAAAGTGCATGATTTCCAGCCTCCCCTCGATATTGTCGATGGAGCGGCCAGGGTCTGCGATCCCTTCTTTGACGGGATACTGACCGGGAAGCACTGGTGCGGCAAATTCCTTAAGGATTATTTCCCTATTGACTGGTAGAGGGGAAAAACGCCGGGTTTACGGGTGGTCGAATACCCCTTGCAAAATACCGAGAAATCGGTATAATAGTCATATATATCATCGAAGGGCAAGGCTCGTCCGCGCCTCATCATCGATCACTGACTCTTCCTGCTCTCACCTTTTCCTCGTAAAAAGCGACAGCAAATACAGTTGGCGATGGGTTTTGCGGAACGCGCGCGAGTCGCTCTCTTTGGAGACGCGGCTCGAACAGAGAAGACGTAAACGCGCTGTACGGCAACGACTGTCAGCGCGAAATTTGAAATACACAAGGAGGCAACATGGCGAAGAAACTGTATGTAGGGAATTTGTCGTACAATACCCACGAAGAGGACTTGCGGGAAGCATTCTCGAAGATCGGCGAGGTTCTGTCCGCTACGCTGATCGTCGATCAGACGAACGGCAGGTCCAAGGGGTTCGGTTTCGTGGAAATGGCGTCGGATGAGGACGCGGCCAAGGCGATCGCTTCACTGAACGGCACATCGTTCATGGACCGGACAATCACGGTGAACGAGGCACGTCCCAAGACCGAGCGCTCTGGTTCCGGTGGCGGTGGTGGCAGGGGTGGTGATCGCGGCGGATACGGCGGCGGCGGAGGAGGAAGATCGTGGAGATAAGAGTCCAGTCCCAGAACATCGAAAAGGCCCTCCGAGACCTGAAGAAAAAGCTCCAGTTGGACGGCCTGATGGGAGAGCTGAAGAAACGCCGCCATTACGAAAAGCCCTCAGTGAAAAAGAAGAACAAGCAGCTGGAGGCGGAGAAGCGAAGGCGGAAGCTCCTCAAGCGCGCGCGGCCGTCCGGTGGTTCGGGACCGAGGACGGGAAGGCCGTCGACGGGATCGACGGGAAGGCCTTCGTCAGCACCCGCTGCATCGAACACTCCGGTCAGAAGCTGACGCGGCAATAAATAAAGGCTCTCGCAAAAAGGAGGTGATAAAGCATGGCGGCTTCACGGCAAGGTGCAAAGAAGGAAGTAAAAAAACCGAAGAGCAAAAAGAAATAACCTTCTTTAGCGAAAGGCTCCCAGTGTACGGCCTTTTTCGAGAAGGTATAAAAGTGTCATTTAATTTCCCCCGTTGAAGGCAACGGGGGTAAGAAAATGCGTGTCTCTCATGCATCCTCTGCTCTGCTTTTTCAGCAGGTTCCTGCGTACGCACGCTGTATTGCATGCCGAAATCATTATTCCGGCCATCATCAGACCATATCCCCGTTGCGATTTCGCCTTCTTGATTCTTCATGATCTAACCTTTCGGACCATACCGCTCCCCTGTTGTTCTAAACTATCCGCCGGGTTAAATGAGTCGAGCTACGATGTTCTCTTGGGACCGCATTCCGCGCCCCTGCATCCGCACAGGGGAGACCAGTTCTTGAACCCGTAGTAGTAAGCAATAGCAGCATAGAAGTAGATTGTCGCAGCGATCGCCGCGAT
>JBGPHF010000058.1:0-7722 GCA_041484215.1 Nitrospirota bacterium | reverse complement strand
GGGACGAGGGTGATGAAGCGCGGGTGAGACGTGCGGTTGAGATAGAGCAGGAGCGAAAGGATGACCCCCACGTAGATTGCAAACTCAAGCTCTACGAGCAGCGTCGCCGCGAATGTAATCGCCATGACACCCGCCTCCTGCGGGCTCGTTTTTATAATGATTCTGATGTGATGAACGTCCACGAGATTGTAGGCCACCAGGAGGAGCACACCTGCCATCGAGGCGACGGGAAGATAGGCGGTGAGCGGCGCGATGAGGAGCAACACAAGCATAAGCGACGCTGCCGCGTACACGGCGGCCAAAGGCGTCCGGGCGCCTGACTCGTAGTTGAGGCCCGTGCGGGTGAACGAGCCCGAGGAAGCGTAGCTCGAGAAGAAGCTCCCCACGATATTCGAAAGGCCCTGGCCGATGAACTCCTGATTACTGTCGATCCGCTGGTGCGAACGCGTTGCCACCGACCGCGCGATCGACACCGCTTCGGCAAGGCCCAGCATGGCCACCGCGAGGGCAGCGGGCGCCAGTTGGCGCACCGAGATCGTGGACAGGTCCGGCAGGGAAAGGGGCGGCAGGTGCGCAGGCAGGGAGCCGATGAGTTTCACCCCGTGCTCCCTGCTGTTCAGCGCGGCCGCCAGAAAGCTCCCCGAGATCATGGCCATGAGCATTCCCGGCGAGCGCGGCGCTAAAATTTTGAGCAACGCCGCAACGGCCAGCGTGGCAAGAGCGATCCCGAGCGCATAAAGATTCACATCCGGCAGCCTTTGCAGCAGGTCTGCCCAGACATGGAGAAAAGCATGATGTTTCGATCCCGGGACGCCAAGAACATTTCCCAGCTGGCTGGTCGCGATCAGAAGCGCCGCGCCGGCGGTAAAACCCACCACCACGGAATGGGAGACAAAATTAACGAGCGCGCCCAGGCGCGCGAGCCCCAGCCCGAGTTGAAAGAGGCCGGCAAGGAAGGTGAGCGTCAAGACCATGCGCAGGTAATCGGCGCTCAAGGGATCGGCGAGCGGGCTGATCGTGGTGAAGACGACGATGGAAATGGCGGTCGTGGGCCCCGAGATCAGGTGCCGGGACGAGCCGAATAACGCGGCTACCACGGCAGGCACGATTGCCGAATACAGGCCGTATTCGGGGGGAAGCCCCGCGATCATCGCGAAGGCGACGGCCTGCGGAAGAACGATGATCGCGCCGGTGACGCCTGCCATAAGGTCGGAACGGGTGCTTCTCCGCGTGATCTCTTCACTCCATTGCAGGAAAGGAAACACGCGCGCCCAGGAGATCCGTGGCCTTCGGGCGCCTTGCCCGCCGTCGTTTACCGCCATAAAAGAAGCTCCTCACGGATAAAAAAACTTTTTCTCGTCACTTTTGAAGTATACCTCGGCCCCGGCGGTACGTCCAGAACAGGGCTTCGTCGCGCGGGATTTTTCCCTGCTTTGCAGGCGCTTCAAAGGTGCCACGCGGTTTTTTAGCGCTTGAAATAGCCTTCTTATTCTGATAGTATGCGTGGATCGGGAGGCTCATGCAAAAAGCGGATCTCACAACCAGGGCAGTTTCGGGATTCGTGGACCTTCTGATCGTCATCGCTTTTACCCGGCTGCCCGACGTCCTGGGGGTCCTGTCCGCAACGGGCTATATCCTGGCAAGGGACGGCCTGTTCGATGGACGGAGCGTGGGTAAAAAACTGATCGGCCTCGGCGTGTCGATAGAAGGCCTGAACGGAAGCGCAGCCACCTACCGCGAGTCTATAATAAGGAACATGCCCTTCGCCGCCGCCTACCTGCTTTTTTATATTCCCTACGCGGGGTGGGCGCTCGGGCCATTGGCGCTCGGCATAGAAGGCCTCGTAGCTCTCGGCGACGAACGGGGCATGCGCATCGGCGACCTGCTGGCGCTCACCTGCGTCGTACAGCGCACCGGGGAAAGGGCCTCGGGGGGGAAGCAGGACATTTCCGGGGAAACGCCCTCGGACCCGGTTGCGCCGGAGCGCGCCGACAAAGACATCAACGTTATCTAAACCGTTCATGGAATACGCATTTCTGACCTTGCGCTCGCGAAAGGAGTTTTTATAAACAATGTTCATCAACACTATCATGGGCTGGTTCTCGAACGATATGGCGATTGATCTCGGAACGGCCAACACGCTCGTTTACGTCAAGGGCCGGGGCATCGTCTGCAACGAGCCTTCGGTCGTGGCCATATCGGTGAGGACAGGCAAGGTGCTTGCCGTGGGAGCGGAAGCAAAAAAAATGCTGGGCCGCACTCCCGGCGACGTGAAAACCATCCGGCCGATCAAGGACGGCGTCATCTCCGATTTCGACGTGACCGGTGAAATGCTCCGCTACTTCATCCAACGGGTCCACAACCGCAAGTCTTTCATGCGGCCGCGCATCGTCATCGGCGTGCCCTCGGGCATCACCCAGGTGGAGCAGCGCGCGGTCAAGGACGCGGCCATCACCTCCGGCGGTCGCGACGTCTACCTGATCGAGGAGCCCGTGGCCGCGGCCATCGGCACCGGCCTTCCCATCTCGGAGCCGTCGGGCAACATGATCGTCGACATCGGCGGCGGCACCACGGACATCGCCGTCATCTCCATGGATGGCGTGGTCTACAGCAAGGCCATCCGCGTGGGCGGCGACAAGATGGACGAGGCGATCATCAATTACATCAAACGCAAGTACAACCTCCTGATCGGTGAGATGATGGCCGAGCAGATAAAGCTCGAGATCGGCTCCGCCTACAAAACGGAGAGCACCCGCCAGACCATGGAGATCAAGGGCCGCGACCTCGTCTCCGGCATTCCGAAGACCCTCATCCTCGACGACGACGAAGTGCGCGAGGCGCTTGCCGACCCGGTCAGCCAGATCCTGAACGGCATCAAGCAGGCGCTCGAGAACACTCCGCCGGAGCTTTCCGCCGACATCGTGGACAAGGGCATCGTGCTGGCCGGCGGCGGCGCGCTCTTGAAAGGCATGGACGTATTCCTGCGCGAGGAAACCTCGCTTCCCATTATCATCGCGGAAGACCCGCTCACCTGCGTGGTGCTCGGTGCGGGCAAAGTGCTCGACGATCAGGATATTCTGAGAAAAGTCATTATGTAAGGCTTCGTCGGGCTGAGTGCTTGCTCAACGCGCGCCACTTTAGCACGGCAGTCGGTTCGGTGTTCTAGGCGTTCGCAGTAAAATTCAAACGTCCTCTCTCGGGGTAAACGGAAAGCTGCCGCCGGAATGCACGGATTTATCTCAAACAAAAAGAATCTCCTCGCGCTCTTCCTTTTTTTGTTTCTGTTCTGGCTGCTCACCATGCAGGTGAAGTCGGGGCGGTTTACGTTCATGGAAAAGCCGGTCCTTGCCGTCTCCGGCTTTCTTGAGCGGATCATCGTCGCGCCTTTTCGCTTTGCCCGCGAGGCGGCCCAGGGCTACCTCTTTCTCGTGCACACGGAGCGCGACAACGGGCGTCTCTGGGAAGAGTTGGAGCGCCTGAAGCTGGAAAATGCAGTCACCAACGAACTGCTCCTGGAAAATGAACGGTTGCGCGACTTGTTGGCTTTTTCCCGGCTCAATCGCGCCTCGTCGATTGCCGTCCTGGTCATCGGCAAGGCGGCGTCGCCGTCTTCGCGCACGATCACGATCAACAAGGGCGCCGCAGACGGCGTTGTCAAGGACCTGCCGGTAATCACGGCCACGGGCGTGGTGGGGAAAATCCAAAGCGAGATCGCCGGAACCGCGAAAGTCCTCCTCCTGACCGACCCCGCCAGCACCCTGGCCGTCAGAGTTCAGCGCAACCGCGAAGAAGGCCTCCTGGAAGGCAAAATAGAAAACTGCGCCCTCAAGTACGTCTCCTACTATGCGGATATTCAAGTGGGCGATCTGCTCGTTACCTCCGGCATGGACGGAATTTTTCCGAAAGGCATCCCCGTCGCCCGGGTCGTTAAAGTGACAAAGCGCGAAGCAGTGGCGTTTCAATCGGTCATCGCGGAGCCGGTCGTGAGCCTTTCCCGCCTGGAAGAGGCTTTGGTGCTTAAGAAATGAAACCCCGCGTGTATTTCCTCTTTTTTTTACTTGCGGTCCCGGTCCAGGCGAGCCTGCTGAACCCCCTGTCTCTGGGCGGCATCAAGCCCGACCTCGTGTTATCGCTTCTCTACGGCATCGGCCTCTTGACGGGTCCGGTGGAAGCGGCCCTCGCGGGAATGTGCGTGGGCCTCGTCCAGGACGTCGGGACCGCGGGCCTCCTGGGCCTCAATGCCTTCACGCGGGGCCTAATCGGCCTGGGCGCGGGGCTCCTGGGCAACAGAATTTTCGACCGGGAAAGCCCGGCGAATTTTCTTTTTTTGTCGGCATTCTCCCTGATGGAGGGAGTCGTTATCGCCGTCATTACGCAGGTGTTTTACGGGAACATGCCGATACTCAGGCAGTTTTTCACCTTCATGATTCCCCAGGCCCTCTCCACCGGCCTCTTGGGCGCCCTTCTGCTCCGGTTCCTCATGCGCAAGAACATTATTACCCTGTTTATACGCCGGCCCCTGCAAAAGGAGTAACAATGCTGCAGCAGGATAATCCCATCGATATTCAAAAACGCCTTCCCTTGCTGGCGGTTTTCATCGTCCTGTTCACCGTCGTGCTCTTGGTCAGGCTCTGGTATCTTCAGGCAATCAAGGGCGATTACTACTACGAGCAGGCGGAGACCAACCGCATCAGACCGGTAAAGCTCAGGCCGCCCCGCGGGATCATCTATGACCGTCACGGAAGGCCCATAGTAGAAAACGTCCTGACTTTCGACATCTCGTTTGTTCCCGAAGATGCGCCGGACCTCGAGGCCGCCATCGGAAAGCTCGCGGCGGCCGTCAAGATGAAGCCCGAGGAAATCCGCGAGGCGCTCGAGAACGCGGCCCCGGTCCGAACGAAGTACGAACCGGTCAAACTCCGGGAAGAGGCCCCCTGGGACGAGGTGGCCCTGATCGAAGCGCACCAGGAAGACCTGCCGGGGACCATCGTCGAACCCGAACATCGGAGGCATTATCCTTACGCGGGCCTGGCCTCACACCAGTTGGGCTACATCGGCAAGGTGTCGCAATCGCAGCGGAAACAGGACCAGCAGGACATCGGCCTGCTCACGGGCCAGGGCGGGCTCGAGAAAATCTACGACAAGTACCTCCGCGGGATTGCCGGCAGGCGGATGATCCAGGTGAACGCCGCGGGCAGGAAAGTGAAAGACTTGGGCGTCGAGGAACCCAAGCCCGGGATGGACGTTTATCTCACCCTCGACCTCGCTGTTCAACAAACAGCGGAGGAGGCGCTCGGCGCCCGCGCGGGCGCCGTGGTCGCCATGGACCCCAATTCGGGCGAACTCCTGGCGCTCGTAAGCCATCCCACCTATGACCCGAACCTGTTTCCGCGCGGCATCACGGCGAAAGACTGGGTACGGCTCACGAACGACCCGTCTCACCCGTTGTACAACCGGGCGATACAAAGCGTTTACCCGCCCGGCTCCACGTTCAAGATCATCGTGGCCCTGGCAGGCCTCGAATCGGGCGTCATCAAGCTCGAGGAGAAGGTCTCCTGCAAGGGTTTCATCAAGAGCGGCAGGCGCGCTTTCCGATGCTGGAAAAAGGACGGGCACGGCGCCATTTCCTTTCACCAGGCGCTCGTCGAGTCCTGCGACGTATATTTTTACACCATGGGGGAACGCATCGGCTGGGACCGCGTCGCGGAGTTCGCAAGGCGGATGGGGTACGGCAGCCTGACCGGAATTGCCCTGCCCGATGAAAAGCCGGGACTTATTCCCACGACAGACTGGAAACAGAAGAGGGTGAAGGAGCCTTGGTATATCGGCGACACGTACATTAACTCCATCGGTCAGGGCTTCGTGCTCGTGAGCCCGCTCCAGGCCTGCCAGATGATCAGTGCCGTGGCGAACGGCGGAGTGCTGTACCGTCCGTCGCTCCTGAAAATGACCAGGAACCGCGAGAGCGGCGCGGAAAAAACCTTTGCGCCCGAAAAAAAGACCGTGATAACGCTCGATCCCGCCGCGCTCGAGGAAGTGCGCAAAGCGCTGTTCGGCGTCGTGAACGAGCCCGGCGGCACGGCGCACGGAGCCCAGAACCCCGTTGCCACCGTAGCCGGAAAAACCGGCACGTCCCAGGTCGTGGCCCAGAAAGTCCCCGGAAGAAAGCTTTCGGAAGAGACCCGGGACCATGCATGGTTCATCGCCTATGCTCCGGCCGACAATCCGAAGATCGCCGTGGCCGTGCTGGTAGAGCACGGCGGCCACGGCGGCGGCGCCGCCGCGCCCGTCGCGGGCCGCGTCATCGAGGAGTATCTGAAAAATGCTGGATCAACGCCGAATCGATAATCTGCCCTGGGGTATGATGGGCCTGATCGCGGCCATCGCTCTCATCGGCCTGGCGGCTGTTTACAGCGCCACCTTTACCGCGAAGGGACCGTCGTCGCTTTTTTATAAACAGCTTGTCTGGGTAGCCGTCGGCCTTGTGGTCATGTTGTCCGCTATTATCGTGGATTATCATACCGTGGGCCGGTATGCCTATGTTTTCGGCTTCGTATCGCTCGGCCTTTTGGTGCTCGTCATGATCGCGGGCAAGACGGGAATGGGGGCCCAGCGCTGGCTCTCCATCGGCCCGTTTGCTTTTCAGCCCTCCGAGTTGGCCAAATTGTCGCTTACGCTCGCGCTCGCCCGGTATTTTGCCGAGGACCCGAGGCGCGGCGGTTACGCGCTGAAAGACCTGACGGTACCCGCGCTCATGGTCCTCCTTCCCCTGGTGCTGGTCTTGAAACAACCCGATCTCGGTACCGCTCTGATGCTTTTTCTCACCTCCTCCCTGATGGTCGTCATCGCGGGAATTCGCGTCCGCTCGGTCCTGATCGTACTGCTCATCGGAGGGACGATCGCTTCATCGGTCTTTCTCATCCCGCCCGTGCGCCAAAAGATCTGGGGCTCGCTGAAACCCTACCAGCAGAACAGGATTCGGGCGTTCATCGATCCGAGCTCGGACCCTCTCGGAAGCGGCTACCACGCGAACCAATCGAAAATCGCCGTGGGCTCGGGGCAGGTCTTCGGCAAAGGCTTTCGTCAGGGCACGCAGAGCCAGATGGCTTTTCTGCCCGAGCGCCACACGGACTTCATCTTCGCCGTAATTTCCGAGGAGTGGGGCCTCGCCGGCTCGGGGGTCCTGCTCCTGCTCTACCTCATGCTTTTGCTGATAGGCGTTGACACCGCGAAAAACGCCAAGGACCGTCTCGGCTCGCTCATGGCCGGAGGAATCGTGTCCATGATCTCGCTCTACGTCTTCATCAACACGGGCATGGCCGTGGGCCTCGTGCCGGTCGTCGGCGTCCCGCTGCCCCTTATCAGTTACGGCGGCACGTCCATTATTTCCACGTTCCTCGCCCTGGGTCTGCTCCTGAACATTCAGGTGCGAAGGTTCATGCTGTTCTATTAACATCAGGTCCGGGCGTCGGGGCCTAGGGTTCGGTAACAGCCTTTGCTTCACTGGCCTCCGTCACCTGTACCCTGCTCCCCGCCTTTAAGGAGTTTCATGTACGAAGATTTTCTTCCCCTCGTCACAAAGCCGGCGAGGTACATCAACAACGAAATCAACGCCGTCCGAAAGGACCTTGCCGCGGTCAAGACCACGGTCTGCCTTTTTTTTCCCGATACCTACGAAATCGGCATGTCACACCTGGGCCTGCGCATCCTCTATCATATTTT
>JBGPHF010000057.1:0-7874 GCA_041484215.1 Nitrospirota bacterium | reverse complement strand
TCATCGCGGCCCCGGTCCCGGAACATGCGCGCGTGGTCGGCATTCCGCGCATGCTCTACGTCAATGATTATCTTCCTTACTGGCAGACCTTCTTCGGCGCGCTGGGCTTCCGCGTCGTGCTGTCCTGCCGCACGAATCGCTCGCTCATCAACCGCTCGCTCGAAGTCACGGCCGCGGAGACCTGCTTCCCGGCCAAGGTCGCGCTGGGCCATCTCCAGGACCTCATCGACAAAAAGGTGGACGTGCTTTTTCTGCCGAGCTTCATAAGCTTCCCCGTTCTTCACCCAGGGGTGAAAAACTCCCAGGCTTGTCCCTATGCCCAGGCATTGCCGTATATCGCGAAGGCCTCGCTCAAATTCGGAGAAACCAAAACGATCGAACCGGTCCTCCGGCTTCAGGACGAAAGCCATTTCAGACGCAGCATGCGGGAAATCGGCAAAGCGCTCGGGAAAAATAGAAGCGATGTGATGAAAGCACAGACGCTCGCCGGGAAAGCGCAGGAGAATTATCATTGCACTGTCGAGCGTCGCGGCCGCGAGGTCCTGTCGGCCCTCAAACCCGGGCAGAAGGCCCTGGCGCTCGTCGGGAGAAACTACAATACGAGCGACACGGGTTTGAACATGAACTTGCCGTCGAAGATTCGCGACCTCGGTTTTCAGGCCATTCCCATGGATTTTCTGCCGCTCCACGAGGTGGACCTGTCCGACCAGCAGCAGATGTACTGGCGGTCGGGACAGAAGATCCTTGCGGCGGCCCGCGTGACCCTGAAGAACAAGGACCTCTATCCCCTCTATATCACGAATTTTGGGTGCGGCCCCGATTCCTTTATCACCCATTTTTTCAGGCGGGAGATGGGCGAAAAACCGTTTTTGCAGCTCGAACTCGACGAGCACAGCGCGGACGCGGGCGCGATCACGCGGATCGAGGCATTCCTTGACAGTTTGAGCAATGTAAGGGAGGACAAGCCCGCGGTGTTCCTTCCGGGGTTGAACACGGGCAAGAGGAACGGCACTGCGCCGCTCCGCTCGAAGAAGGTCTACCTCCCTCCCATGACCGACCATGCCCACGCGCTTGCCGCCGCGTTCCGGGCCTGCGGCATAGAGGCGGAGGTGCTGCCCGAGTCCGATAACGAGACCGTGCGTATCGGCAGGGAGCACAGCTCGGGCCGGGAGTGCTATCCCCTGGCCCTCACCACGGGCGATATGATCAAAGCCACGCGCAGGCCGGGTTTCGATCCGGACAAGAGCGCGTTTTTCATGCCCACGGGCAAGGGGCCGTGCCGGTTCGGCCAGTATCACCGCTACCATCGCCAGGTGCTGGACCGCTTAGGCTTGGAGCACATCGAGATCCTGGCGCCGATGCAGGACGAGTCGGTCCATGATGACGTGCGCGGGTTCGACAAGGATTTCGTGCTCATGAGCTGGCGCGGGGTCCTGGCCGTGGACCTGATCCAGAAAACGCTTTGGGAAACGCGGCCGTACGAGAAAAACAAGGGGCG
Source organism: Nitrospirota bacterium (assembly GCA_041484215.1). Lineage (GTDB taxonomy): Bacteria > Nitrospirota > UBA9217 > UBA9217 > UBA9217 > JBGPHF01. The sequence goes on along the minus strand of JBGPHF010000057.1, from coordinate 6,376 downwards.
GGCGGACAGCGTGTATCGGAAAGCGCTCGAGCGGGTGGTCTCCGCCATCGAGCGGAGAGCGGACCTCGTGCCCGTGCTGCGCGGCATCCACGAGGATTTTTCCGCCATCGAGGTCAACGAACGAACCAAGCCGGTGATCGGCGTGGTGGGGGAGATCTATATCCGCTCCAACCGGTTCAGCAATGAAGACGTGGTGCGCACGATCGAAAGCCTGGGCGGCGAGGCCCGGGTCGCGCCGATATCAGAATGGTTTCTGTACGTCATTGCCATGGCAAAAGTATCGGCGAGAATGAACCGCTCGTGGAAAGACCTGCTCAAAGCGTATCTGACGGAGTATATTCAGCGGAAGGATGAAAAGCGGTTTCTGGGCAGTTTCAACGGAAACCTGAGGGGCCTTCATGAGCCGAGTATCAAGGAGACGCTGCGCAGGGCGCTGCCGTATATCCACCATTCTTTCGAGGGCGAAGCCGTGCTTTCCGTGGGCAAGGCCATCGACTATATCGACCGGGGAGCGTCGGGCCTCGTGAACGTGATGCCCTTTACCTGCATGCCGGGGACCATCGCGACCGCGGTCTTGAAGCGCGTGCGCGAGGAGCACGGCAATATCCCCCTCCTGAACATCGCTTACGAGGGACAGGGAACCTCCCAGACACTTACCCGCATCGAGGCTTTCATGCACCAGGCCGGCTCGTATCAGCGGCGGAAGGTGTGACGGCATGATGGAGAACGGCCTAGCTCCCGAAGCGCACCAACATGATTATTTCAAAAATGCTCACCTTTTTTTTCCACTTCTGACATCTCCTTCAACAAGGCGCATATCGTCATGATCTTGGCATTCGCCAGCCGGTAGTAAACGTTCATTCCCGCTCTTCTCGCATTGAGAAGACCCCTATACCTCATGACGGTGAGATGCTGCGACATGCTCGATTTGGACATCCCGAGGTACTTTGCCAGGACGTTGACGGATTTTTCCTCTTTCGCGAGCGTATGTAATATCTCAAGTCTTCTGGCGTTGGCCAGCGTTTTGAAAAGTTCCGCCTTCAGTTCGGTGATCGTATTATCTGGCAAGAGGGTGCATCTCCCTTAAATAAAGATAGTCAATAAGCGACGGATTTCTCGGCGGACTCCCCGTATTTTTTCAGGCCCAGGTTGCGGTAATACAACATGATGTCGATCGCAACCATAACAGCGTTCGTAGCATAAAGGTATATGACCGCGTCGTGACTGTGTTTGAACTTGTGAATAACACCCGAGATGTATCCTCCCAACACGATAAAGAGAAAAAAGATGCTTTTCCCGCCGCTGTGTTTCGAGGTATATGATTTATAGATGGCGAAAGGCCAGGCGCTCCCGAAACATATCAACATAATCATTTCAAAAATACTCACTTTTTTTCTCCGATCTAAAAATAAAAAGCCCGTTCAATAAAATCGCCCCAATTACTGAACGGCTTTAGTCGCCCTCTGATGAAGCGGTGGGTACCCGATATGACAAACGATACTGCGTACGGCGGCCCTATGTACCGTACGTGAATGTAGTAATGCCCTGCACAATACCCAATGTCGCTTTAATCGTAGTCGTGCCGCCCGTGCCGCTATTGGAATGACAGATCACCAAAAAAATCATTGAACCCATCTCTCTCACACGAGCCACGTAGGACGCCAAGAGAGCTGCTTTCATTTTTATTAATGAAATTCGCGGGTTGTTGCTTTCTTAGAAGGTAGTTTTATATTCATACCGGACACACAAGTAATGTCCGACCTACCGATCTTACTTCATCACGATATACAACGGGTCCATGTCCCACGTATACGGGAGACCGCGATTTTTCCACCCATCCACGATCTTTTTGCCGTAGGTCGGCAGTTCCTTGTCCGAAACGGCTATGCCTTCAAATCCTTCCCACATCTGATAGAGATTCGTGTATCCCGCCTGAAGGAGAAGCTTGATGGCCTTGCCGCTCCGGTGGCCCGACCGGCACATAATGATGATCGGCGCGTTCTTGTCAGGAAACGTCGCCGCGAACAGCTTCACAAAGTCCGGGTTCGGCTCTGTGCCGAAGGACTTTTTCTGCTCGTCCCATTTGCCCCATACAAAAGCGGGAAGGTTGTAGGCAAACGGCACATGGCCCACGAACTGGTATTCCTGGGCGGTCCTGACATCCACGATCGGGACCTTCTGCGACGATGACATACGATAGGCCGCTACCGCGTCGATGTTCCTCTCGACAGCAACGTCCTTGCATATCCTCGCATCGTCTTTTACCGCCAGCTTTAAGACGTCTCCCTCAGCGCCGAACACGGACCCCGTCGTTATGCCGGCAACAACGGCAACGACAATCAATAAACCTGCGCTCTTTAACAGCTTCAACATGGTAGAACCTCCTTGGTAAATTTTTTTGTAAATAAACCGGTGATTACTGAATAGCAAGCATTTAGCAGTTGGCGAGCTTTTCAGCGTAGGTGCCCTGGATCTTCCCCCCGCAGAGAGACCCCGTGTCCATATGAATTTCCTATCGCTTACCTCGGGTCAATCAGGTTGAGAATCGCCGTTGTATCAATCCTATTTGCCCAAGCTTTTATTTCTTCGAGCGGACCGCTCAAAACTACCCAGGCGGTTTCGATCGTTGTCTTTGACGCGACCCCGTCCTTCGGATGCTTTAGAACGACTTTTGATAGCTGCTTCGTGTCTTTGAGCGCTATGGGGTCAAAAAAGACAATAATAGAGCTTTTCCCGTTTCCCAGAACTTCTCCCGTATCGTCACCTTTTGCCACAAAGGCGATGACCCCGGGCTTTTCGAATACGACGTTGTCAGGGTCGATCGGCCATTCACCGGAAATATTCATGCTGATGCGGAGTCCCAACTGGTCCTTGGACGAAGGCTTCTTGTCCTGGGGGCCGGTGGCCTGGGCCGCGTTCATGTACTTCTGCATCGCGGCCATATCCCCCTTCATTGCGGCTTCCCGGAACTTTTCCTCATTTTCTTTTTGGTCGCCCGCCTGCGCCTGCTTTTCCTGCTTCGCGGCGACGCTGCTGAATTTGGAGCTGACGCCCGGCTGTACCGCGTCGTACCGGCCTGGCGTCTTTGTCTGTCTGGCCGATGTCGGCAGAGATATACTTTCCTTTTCCTTATCGTAGCCCGCGGGAGCGCCGACCGCCGTCATCGCGGCAAGCATCTTTTTCTTTAAGCCCGCCACTTCATCCCGCGTAAGGTCCACACTCTGCCCGGCGCTTGCCGCGGTTGCGGCGCACAGGAGCAAAAGCGTTGACAATGCTGACAATGCGTTCACTTTTTTCATGATCTTCTCCTTTTTATATCATTTGAAGTAAGTAGCTCTTAAATTCTGCCGGTTATCAATTTGCCGAGGTCGATCAACTGATCCATGGTCATCATGGTCGGTGGCTTCCCCAAGAGATTGTAGAACGTCGTCAGCACAACGCAAGAATTTCCCTTTTTGATGAACAGCGAGAGCTGGGGATCAGCGGCCAGTCCCTTGAACGCCGCGTCACCGACCCCTTTAACCTCGGCCTTGAAATATCCCTTTTGGCCCTTATAGCGCTCGTACCAATCGCTGTTGAATACCTGCACCATCAGCACCATCTTGTTTTTTTCCGTGGCGAAATTCAAATCTCCACCCGCGGCCTTGATTTGGCCGTTCGCGACTGTTTTCAGCCCCGTAAGCCCGGAGCCCTTTTCCACGTCCGAGACGGAAAAGAGCTTGTCATACTGCCCCGCATGACCCGTTGACGAAATTAAAATCGAGGCAAATACTGCGACAAATAGCCGGAATGCTTTCACGCTCGTTGTTTTCATTTTTCCCCTCATGTTTTGACGGTTGTGTTATAACGAACTCTTTGCTTCAGCATATTTGATAACTCGTTCGGCCCGGTACCTATAGTTCAACCAGTTCTACCCGTCTGTTTTTCGCCTTCCCTTCCTCGGTCTTGTTGGAGGCCACGGGGGACAGGGAACTCACGCCATTGGCCTTGAGCCTCGTGTCCGCGATGCCGTGCTTTGAAACAAGCTCCTTCACCACGGCATCCGCCCTGTTCTTGGAGAGCTGCATATTGGAATCAAAGCTGCCTGCATTGTCCGTATGCCCGACGACGTAGACGTTCAGCGCGGCATTGTTTTTGAGGAGTTTGGCGATCTCGGAGATAGCCGCATCGGATTCGGGCTTGACCTCAGCCTTGCCGGTATCGAAATAGATGCCGTATATCGAGACATGTCCTGTCGCGTTGATGTCGTTGCCCATGGCCTCGGCGTTGGCCTCCACTTCCTGTTTCATCGCCTCTACTTCGACGATGGTCAGGGTATATGCATAGCCGTTGGGATTTCCCTCGAAAGCCACCCAGACCTCCTTATCGCCGCTTTTCGTTTTCAGGGTGGTATTCCACCAGGAGTCGCCCTTTGCTTCAAATACAACCGTACCGCCGGCTTTTTTGACGGCATTCACATAATTACGCTGGAGCTGGATAGTACTCGGATTGGGGCGGCCGCTTTCGTTATGGTAACTATACCTGTAGGTTTTTCCTTCTACCGGCGTAGACTTGCGATCCCCGACAAGGAATTTTACGGAATCAAATTCCTTTACGTCGTATCCTTCGATATAGAAGCCTGGCATCCGCGTGAGCAAGGGATGGTCTTTGCTTCCCGGCGCATCCTGAGCTGCTGAAGAGGTGGAAAAATTGATGCAGATAAACGCAAAGAGCAAACCGCAAAATACGACAAACTTTTTTTTCATATTAAGGCCTCCTTTTATAGTTACCAGCTGAAATATAACGCAACACAGACTCTCCTCAGTATATATACGCGGCCCCCGTATTGAGCTGCCCGCCTTCGTCCTTCGTATACGCTCCTACAATAGCGTAATCTCCGCTTATGGAGACATCACTGCCGAAACGAGCAGCTGACTCAAGATCTGGCGCGGTAATTTTCGTCCCGCTGTCCCAGGTATTGATTCCGATCTTTTGGAAAAGATATGCGGCCCCTGTATTGGCCAGACCGCCTTCGTCCTTCGCATAAGCGCCTACAATAACGTAATCGCCGCTTATAGCGACAGCGGAGCCAAAGTTCGCGCTTGTTTCAAGATCGGGCGCAATGATCTTGGCCCCGCTGCTCCAGACGTTCGTTCCTGTTCTGTAAAATATATATGCTGCTCCGGCATCGGTAAGGCCGCCTTCGTCCTTCATATAAGCGCTTACAATGACGTAATCTCCGCTTATGGATACAGCACTGCCAAAGTATGCGCTTGCTTCAAGATCAAGCGCAGTGATCTTGGTCCCGCTGCTCCAGGTGTTCGTGCCTGTTCTATGAAAGAGATACGCTGCTCCGGCATCGGCAAGGCCGCCTTCGTCCTTCGCATAAGCGCCTGAGATGGCGTAATCTCCGCTTATGGAGACAGCACCGCCGAATTCCGCGCCTGTTTCAAGAGCAGGCGCAGTGATCTTGGTCCCGCTGTCCCAGGCGTTCATTCCTGTTCTATGAAAAATATACGCTGCTCCGGCATCGGTAAGGCCGCCTTCGTCCTTCATATAAGCGCTTACAATGGCGTAATCTCCGCTTATGGAGACAGCACTGCCAAAGTATGCATTTGCTTCAAGGTCAGGCGCTATAATCTTGATGCCGCTGTCCCAGGTGTTCGCACCTGTTCTGTGAAAGATATACGCTGCTCCGGCATCGGCCAGGCTGCTTTCGTCTTTGTAATCCGCGCCTACAATGGCGTAATCGCCGCTCATGGAGACGGAATTGCCAAAGCGCGCACTTGCCTCAGGATCGGGTGCAATGATCTTGGTCTCGCTGCTCCAGGTGTTCGCTCCTGTTTTATGAAAAATATACGCTGCTCCGGCATCAGTAAGGCCGCCTTCGTCCTTCGCAGTCGCGCCCACGATGGCATAATCCCCGCTTAGGGAGACAGCGGTGGCAAAACGAGCGTTAGCCTCAAGGTCCGCTGCCGTGATCTTCAGTGTATCGTGCGTAAATGGCGGGATCGGCATGGCGGATACTTCAGCGGACAGATCGCTTTCGCCGGAGATGTTCACCGCGGTCACCCGGTAAGAATAGGTTATGCCGTTTGTTCTATTGACATGAACATACGGCATCGGCGTATTCAGGATTACATCATCCGAGACAGTCACGCTTCCCATCGTGTTCCAATACACGTTATACGAGTAGGCCCCTGTTACGGGCGTCCAAGTCAGGGTCACTTGTTCGTCGCCCGCAGCGGCGGCGAGCTTCAAGGGAGCGACGGGAATCGCCGGCGCCGCCAGGCCGTTGCAAACGTAGCTTGTGGATGTGATCTCTTCCGGGTCTAGCGCCCCATCGGTGTCCAAATCGAGCCCGGAGTTTACCCGCAGCCCGCCGTTCACGCAGTTG
>JBGPHF010000056.1:0-7898 GCA_041484215.1 Nitrospirota bacterium | reverse complement strand
CTTCGAGCAGATAGAAAAAATCCTGCGGACTATCCACGGAAAGTTCCGCGGCGACCCTCGGAAGACCTGTTTGACCGGCTTCAGCTACGGCGCGAAAGCGGTTTTTGATTTTGCCGTCTGGTCTGAAGAACTTTCGAAGAAGGACCCTTCGGGAAAAGTTTCGTGGGCTGCCCTGTGGCCGGTTGACGAAGCCAACGATCAAGCGCGACCATCTTGCTCCGTAAGGCGAGTCTGGCTCCATTTCGGGACGTGGAAACCCGACCTTCAGAAGAGCACCGTTACGAACCTTGGGCTTGTCCAGGCGGAAGCTTTTCGCAACGAACATCCGAAAACCGACCGTCTTTACACGGATTACACCTCTTTCGGTTATGATCACGTTGCCACGTGTGCGGTCTCGTACGCGGATTGGCGGGTTTACGAGTGGTTGTTGAACCGTTGAGCATGAGAGGGTCTCTATTCCGCGGCCGTAATCCCTTTCCCGCTGAATTTTGGCCAGACTGCTTGACTTTACCTGCGGTTTCTTCTACAGTGATACACGAATATGCCATGACTCACGGGCCGTTCGAACTCTCTATGAAAAAAATTCATTTTCCCCAGCTTCTTTCCGCACTGATGGTGTTTGCACTCGCACTGCCGGCGGCCTCAGCCCCTAAACCTGCGTTGGCCCAGCCGGTAGACGAAGCCGTTATCGCGGTAGAAAAGCATTACCAGGAACTTGCCGATCTCACGGCGAAGGTGACGCAGAAAAACCTTCTCAAGTCCTTCGGCAAAACGCAGGTCTTCGAGGGGACGCTCTGGATCAAGAAGCCGGGCAAGCTCCGGCTTGCCTACACGAACGGCCAGCTTATCGTGATCGACGGCAAGGCCGCACTCTTCTATTCGAAAAAGAGCACCCAGGTGATCAAAAAAACGTTCACGGACTTCGAGCACATGAATATCCCCGTTGCGTTCCTCTTAGGCGCCGCGCACATCCGGGACGATTTCGACGCGCGCGTGTCCGACCCCGCAGTGCCGCGCTTATTCGAGCTTATTCCGAAAAAGACCGGCGCGGCCATGCAGAAACTCCAGATCCTGTCCGACGACAGCGGCCGCATCGTGAAGCTCACGATCTTCGACCGGTCGGGCAATGAAACGGAACTCGTCTTTTCCGACGCTCGCGAAGACGCAGGCATAGACGACCAGTTGTTTGCGTTCAAGCCGCCGAAGGGGACGGAGATTATAGAACAGTAGGCAGTAAACAGTAGGCGGTATGCTGGATTCCCGGGTGCCGTATGCCGTCTACTGTCTACGCTATTCATAAAGCATAGGAGGCCTCATGGCAGCGGAAAATTCATTCGACGTGGTTTCAAAAATCGACATGGCGGAGGTCACGAACGCGGTGACCCAGGCCCTGAAGGAGATCGGCCAGCGATTCGACTTCAAGGGCAGCAAATCGAACATCACCCAGGAGAAGGACGCGCTCGTGATCGTGTCCGACGACGAATACAAGCTCAAGAGCGTGATCGACATCCTGCAAGGCAAGCTCGTGAAGCGCGGGGTCCCGGTCAAGAACCTGACCTACGGGAAAGTGGAGGCCGCCCTCTCGGGGACCGTGCGCCAGAAGATCACCCTGCAGCAGGGCATTCCGATTGACAAGGCCAAAGAGATCGTGAAGGCCATCAAAGATTCGAAAATAAAAGTCCAGGCCTCGATCCAGGCGGACCAGGTGCGCGTTTCGGGCAAGGACCGGGACAATCTTCAAACAACTATCCAGCTCCTGAAAAGCAAAGACTTCGGCGTCGAACTCCAGTTCGACAACTACCGCAGCACGTAACCATTCTCCTGCCGAAGACCAGTTTTTATTGGCTCCGCAGTTTTTCCTAACCGACTATTAAACCTTGCTTTTTTTGCACAAATTGCTATAATTTGCCGATAATGCTAAAAAGGGAGAATGCATGAGCCTTGTCGGCAGGCTGGAAGATCTTGCGCTACCGGACATCTTCCAGATCATCAGTCTGAGTAAAAAAACCGGCACCCTGATCGTGCGGAGCCGCAGAGGCACCGGCATGGTCGTTTTCAAAGACGGCCAGGTGATCCAGGCCGCGAGCGACAGCATTCGCGATTCCCTCGGCAATATTCTCGTGTCCCAGGGCATGGTGGCCGAGGCCGTGCTGACCCAGGCCCTGGCGGAGCAGCGGCGCGGGGCCGACAAGCACCTCGGTATGATCCTCGTCGAAATGGGGGCCGTGCCCGCGCAGACGCTGGAGACAGTGGTCCGCAAGCAGATCGAGGAGATCATCTACGATCTCCTTTCCTGGGAAGAGGGCTTTTTCAACTTCGAACTGGGCGAGATAGCTCCCAAGGACAAGATCGAGATCGACACCCAGGAGTTTCTGCTCAAGTCCGGCATCAGCGCCGAATATCTTCTCATGGAGGGGACGAGGATCCTCGACGAGCGGCGCAAGGACATGCCCAAACCCGCACCGGTCGCCAAGGCCCCCGCAGCCGCCCACCACCACGCCAGCTATGAACCAGCCAAGGAAGAGTTCCGCACGCGCATTGAAACCGAAGCGCCGTCGAAGACGATCAGCACGCTCAGGTCCATGTTCGACGAGCTGCGGTTTCCCACCGCGACCGCGGAGGTGACGCTTCTCATTCTTCGTTACGCGAGCGAGATCGTGAATCGCGCCGTTCTTTTCATGGTCAAGAAAGACGAGATTCGCGGCTTAGGCCAGTTCGGCATTGAACTGAAAGGCCTGTCCGCGGACCAGGTCGTCCGCAATATCAAGATTCCCCTCACCCAACCGTCCCTGTTTCTCCCGGTCCTGGAAAACCGTCGCAGCTTTCTCGGCCCGCTCGAGGACAACGAAAGCAACCGGTATCTGGCGAACGAGCTGGGCGGCGCCATGCCCAACGCCGTGCTGGCCATTCCGCTGGTCGTGGACGGGAAGGTGGCCTTGATAGTGTACGGAGACAACTTGCCTGATCAGAAACCGATCCGCGGCATGGATACGCTCGAAATATTCATGAACCAGGCGGGCATGGCGCTCGAAAAAGCCCTGCTGGAAAAGCGGCTGGCGGAACTGCAGAAGGAGAAACGATGAAAAACGTTCTGGTCGTCGAGGATTCCAAGGCGATCCGCTCGATGATACGGGTATCGCTCGAAGAGGCGGGTGGTTTCTTCGCGGTCGAGGCCGGCAACGGTTTCGAGGCGCTCAAGACCCTGCCCACGCGCAGCTTCGACCTGATCATCACCGACATCAACATGCCCGACATCAACGGATTGGAGCTGATCGGCTTCGTGAAGTCCAATCCGGCGTATAAAGACATCCCCCTCATCATCGTGAGCACGGAAAAGAGCGATGAGGACAAAAGGCGCGGGCTTGCGCTCGGCGCCTCCAGCTATGTGGTAAAGCCGTTTACCAAAGACGAGCTCATGACGGCGGTCAAAAACGTATTGGAAGGGCGGTAGCTCGGAGCGCTATGGCAAAGCCGGACCGGTCCCTGAAAGAATTTCTCGCCGAGGCGGAGGACATCCTCGAGACGGCCACGCAGAGCCTGCTCGCGATCGAGGCGGAGCAGAGCGCGGGGCGCCAGGCCCCCGAGCAGGTAAACGCCCTGTTTCGCGCGGTCCATTCGTTCAAGGGGCTCGCGGGCATGTTCGAGCTGAAGGCCCACAGCGACCTCTCGCACAAGATGGAGTTTCTCCTCGACGAAATGCGCCTGGGCAAGGTGGGGCTCAGCCGCGACGCCCTGGACGTCCTGTTCGAGACCCTGGAACAACTCGGCCGGATGGTGCAGCAAGCGGCCGGCAACCAGGACCCCGAAGACATTACGTCGTCCCTTTCGCGCATTGAGAGCGTACTCAATGCGAAGCCGAAAGGCGCCGCCGACCGGGCGTTGCTCGATCTGATCGACATCGACCGCGGCCTCCTCCAGGTCCTTACCGAGTACGAAGAATACCGGCTCACGGAGAGCATCCGGGAGCGCAAGAACCTCTTTTCCGTCAAGGTGACTTTCGATCTTTCCGAATTCGAAACCGGCATCAAGAGCCTCAACGAAGCGCTCAAGAAAAACGCCGAGATCATCTGCACGCTGCCCACGGCCGGCGTGACCGGGGGCGGGATCGGGTTTACGATCGTGGCGGGTACGGACAAAACGCAGGACGCGCTCGCCTCCGCAATCGACGGGAAGGGCGTTTCGATAACGCCGATTCGTTTTCTGGAAGCGCGGCGGCCCGAGGAACCGAAGGCCGAGACCGGAGCGCTCAGGTCCGTGAGCAACACCGTGCGCGTGGACATCTACCGGCTCGACAGCCTCATGAATACCGTGGGCGAAATGCATCTGACGAAGAACGTCATCGGCCGCATCGCCAAGGAACTGCGCGCCTTGCAAGGCTACGCGGGCCTGTCCGTGGAGCTGCAGAAAGCCCAGCGCACGCTCGAGCGCAAACTGAACGAGCTCCAGGAAGGCATTCTCGAGGTCAGGATGGTGCCCATCGGCCAGATCCTCACGCGTCTCGCCCAGGTGGTCAGAAAGTACGCGAAGGAGGCCGGCAAGGAGATCGACCTCCAAATCGCCGGCGAGGAGACGGAACTCGACAAACTCATGATCGAGGACCTCGCCGATCCGCTCATGCATCTGATCCGCAACGCAATCGACCACGGGATCGAGCCGGTCGACGTCCGGCGGCAGGCCGGCAAGCCCGAGCGCGGGACCGTGAAGCTCACTGCGTATCCCCAAGGCAACCACGTGATCATTACCGTCGAAGACGACGGCGCGGGCATGGACGCGCGCAGGCTGCTCGCCAAAGCCGTGGAGAAGGGCGTGCTCCTCCCGGACCACGGGCTCGACCCGGAGGAAAACCGCAAGGAAGTCTTCGACCTCATATTTCTTCCGGGGTTCACGACCCGTGAAACGGTGACCGAAATTTCCGGCCGCGGCGTGGGCATGGACGTGGTAAAGAGAAACGTGTCGAAGCTCTCCGGCATGATTGCCATCGAGACCGAGCTCGGCGTGGGCACCACCATCGCGCTCACGATCCCGATCACGCTCGCGATCATCAAGGCGCTTATCGTCGAGGCGGGGGATCAGGTCTTTGCCGTGCCGCTCAGCGCGGTCTTGGAGATCATTCAGGCAACGGAAGACCAGGTGGAAACCGTCGAGACGCGCGAAGTCATGGCAGTCCGCGAGGAAACGATACCGCTTCTCAGGCTCACGGAAGTGTTCAAGCTGGCGCCGAAGACGGAAAGAACGTCGCTCTATGTGATTATCGTCGGTCTGGCCGAACGCCGGCTCGGGGTCGTCGTCGAGGGGCTTCGCGATCAGCAGGAGATCGTCATCAAGCCGCTCGGCAAGCGGCTTGCCGACCTGCCGGGCATCGCCGGGGCCACGGAGCTCGGAGACAAACGCGGCGTCGTCCTCGTGCTCGACGTCGAATCGCTGATCGACCGGGCGATGAAGAAGGCGGTCGTCGGCAGGCAGTAGGCGGTTGATTTCTATGTATGAAGAATTTTACGGGCTGAAGGAAAAACCGTTCAACAAGACGCCGGACCCGCGCTTTCTCTACCAGAGCGCCAAGCATGCCGAGGCGCTTGCCCGGCTGCAGCACGCGGTGGAGGAGCAGGACATCGTTTTGTTGACCGGCGATATCGGCTCGGGCAAAACGACCCTGTCACGGGCGCTCATCGATTCGCTGGACGCGAGCTATCACCCGGTGCTCATCATCAATCCCCGGCTCTCGCCGTCCCAGTTTTTGCGCACCGTGGCCCTGCGACTGGGCATGGACGCTTCGATCCGGTTTCGCCACGGCATCCTCGAGGGGATCAACGCCAAGCTTTACGAGCTGTTCGAGGCAGGCAGGCGCCCGGTGCTCATCATCGACGAGGCCCAGCTCATTCCGGGCAAGGCGACGTTCGAGGAGCTGCGGCTCCTGACGAATTTTCAGCTGGACGATCGCAACCTTTTGGCGCTCGTCCTGATCGGCCAGAGCGAACTTAGGGCAAGGCTCGACGGCAAACACTACCGCGCGCTCCGGCAGCGCATCGGCATGCAATACCACTTAGGCCCGCTGGATGCCGATGAGACGCGGGAGTATGTGCGGCACCGTCTCAAAGTCGCCGGCAGGTCCGCGCCGCTCTTCGACGACTTGGCGCTGGCCTTACTGTTCGAGCACTCGGGCGGGGTGCCCCGGCGCATAAACATCATTGCCGGAAACGTTCTGCTCGAGGGCTTCGGCAGGGGCGCGGAAATGATCGGGCCCGATATTGTCCTGAGCGTGGTGAAGGACGGAGGATAGATTCCTTAATTAAGGAACGCCGTAATTCAAGCTTTCCTCGCGACCTTAGCGCCCTGGCGGTTCAAAGGGTTTAAGTCTGGCTTGTCCGGGTTGGAGTTTGGATTGTAAAAATTTTTAGAGTTTGAGCGGAGCGAAGTAGTGGACATTTTGTCAGCACGGAAAAAGGCAGCCGAGCGGGCGCAGGCCCGGAAGGCAGACGAGCCGGAAAAAAAACCGGCGCCGGAGCCCCAGCCGGAAAAGCCGTCCCCCGCGTTGCAAGCCGAAGCCGTTGTTACGGCGCCGGCCCCGGTAAAAGCGGTAAAGACCGATGAAGCAGAGCTGGTCTCGCAGGCGGCGTCCGCGGCGGTTGAAGCCGCGCCGTCTCAGGAGCTTGAGCTGCTTGCGTTCCGCCTCGGCGAGGAAGAGTACGCTGTCGCGGTCGAGCAGGTGAAGGAAGTGCTGAAAAACCGCGAGTTGACGCCTGTGCCGAACGCGTCCGATTATGTCCGCGGCGTCATGGCCCTCCGGGGCCGGGTGCTTCCGGTAATCGACCTCTGCATGCGACTCGGGTTGCCCTCGGTTGTGAAGGACGAAAAATCAAGGATCGTGGTGGTCAGCGCCGGAGAAGAGGATGCGGGCATTTTAGTGGACCGCGTAACCGGCGTGGTGCGCATTGCGCCGGACTCAGTGCGTCCGGCGCCCGAGACGATCGAGCGCGGGGCGGAATTTCTGAAGGGGATCGCGAGGCGGGGCGACAGGCTGTATATTCTGCTCGACGTCGAGAAGGCGGTCGGTGGTTAAAGCGCCGCGCCGAGAGCCAGGTCGCACACGGAAGACATGCATGCGTTCAGCGGATCGCATGTTTTAAGTAACGAAGGACGGCAGTCTGGAGCTGCCAAGGGAGGCATTAATGGAAAGAGAAAGACACATTTTACAAAAAGTTTTTGCCGCGCTGGTGCTAGCGGGACTTGTGGCCGGGTGCGGCTCCGGCGGTAAAGAAGGGGTCTCTCCGGCTACCGGCAACGCAGGCGTGGCCACGACCGTGGGCATTGACAACTGCGCGACGTGCCACACTGTCGCGGCAACGGAGTGGCTCGGCAGCAGGCACGCGAATGCCGAGGGAGGGCTCGCTAGCGCGGGATCGCCGACCCTCGGACAGATTGCCACCTGCACGGCCAATTGCCACGACCCGAACGGGGACAGCGCCCGGCTCGCGGCTACGGGTTATCTCGGCAGCGTTGCCCGCCCAGTTGTTGGGTGCGAAACCTGCCACGGCGGGGGGAGTCTTCACTACGGTTCGGGACCCATATCGCTTTTGTCCGGAACGTTCGTATCCACCTCGGTTGGGACCGTGCCGGTATCGGGCCAGTTCGCCCTGTGCACGGGTTGCCACGTCTTACTCGACTCAACAGGAACGACCACGTTGGCAACGACTCATGATGCGGTGAGTATTGTAACCCCCACGGGTGCGCAGTACACAATCACGGACACGCACTTCGCCACGGTTCCAGTTACTTATGGTACGATCACTACTATTATTACTGGTTATGCCATGGATTTCACCAGCCCTACAGTCTGCATCGACTGTCACAACCCCCACGGCACGGCGGATATCAACCGTGACTGGGCAGCCTCGGCCCAT
>JBGPHF010000055.1:0-7934 GCA_041484215.1 Nitrospirota bacterium | reverse complement strand
TTCGCCGCCCGAAATATGATCGGCATGCAGATGCGTGTCGATCACATGGACGATTTTCACCTTGAGCGACGCGGCCAGGGCCGTAATCCGGTCGAGATGACGCGGCGCGTCTATGGCCACGGCGACTCCGGCCGAAGCGATCAGATACGACATGCACCCGCGGGCCACGCGGTACATCTGGTAGACCTCTAATTCCCCGGCCACGCGGCGAGTCTCGTAAAACTCACTCCACGAATCCATGCCGCCCATCAGGCTGACAGCGTTCAGTCCCCGTTCCTGCAGCAGCTCGGCACTGTACTTGGATGAATCGCCGTGTGCGCACACCACGAGAATCTGTTTGTCTTTAGGGAATTTTGCGAGATGCCCCTCTTCCTCTCCCACGAATTCCACCTGGGGAATGTTGAGCGTCGGAATCTCGGACTTTCCCTCGATGCGCCATGATTTAAATTCATCCTCATCCCTGAGATCGAACATGAACTCAACCTTGCTCGTATCGAGTTTCTTTTTTAAATCTTCCGAAGAAATTACCCTTGCGTCCTGCATTGCGTTGTCTACCTCCGCACGATTCCGGTTGTATTGTTTCGCAGCGGCAGGTACGGCTGTAAAACCCCCCGCCGCGACCCGATTGGTATCATTATAACATAATGGAACATATTTTCTACATCCGGAAAATAAGTCAGGTTGCGGTGATTTTTTGTTTGAACGACGACGCTGCCAATTTAGAGTTCGAGGTGGTAACTATCTGAGATTTGCTGTTAAATCCACACGACCTTGTCAAAGTCCTGCATGCCTTCCACAATTTGATTAGTCGTACCCCGCTTGCCGACCTTAAGTTCCGACTCAAGTGTGTAGTGCTTCAAACAGGTGCCGCAGGAATAGATCTCCACGCCGAGGTCCGCGAGCTCTTTGAGCACGGGAACAGTTTCCTCATTCACCGTGCTCAGTTTCACGCCTGCGTTCAGGAAAAACAGTGTGTGTGGAAGCTGTTGGTGGACTTTCATGGTATCGAAAAACCCCTTGACAAGCTTCCTCCCCAGATCCTCGTCTTTGCCCAGGCTGTCGGTCCCGATGATCAGCAGCAGCGTTTTCTTTTTTATTAACTCCGCACTCCGAACTCCCGACTCCGAACCGGTTTTACAGGTATACCCCTTCACGACCTTAACCTTCCAGTCCTTACCTTCTCTCGTGGTCTCGGCAAACATGCCGTGCTGGGCAGCGTACCCGGATACATTGAGAGCCGACTCCTCATTGTCCGCCAACACTTCGATGATGCCCTCGTTGATCTTCGAGAGCGCTTCCTCGGTCATCATGACCGGGATTGGGCAGTCTTTACCCCGTGCGTCTATTTGCATACAATCTCCTTATCGATTACATCGCGCAAAGAGACAATAGCATCTCTTTCCGCTGCAAGTCAATAGAAAGGAACGCATCCGGAAAAGTGTTTATTCCTATTGCCTCGTACTAATACGGACGCGGAATGCCAACCCTCTCCCGGAGACCCGCGAAAGGCGGAGGCCGGGCATTTGCTTGACTTTTAATCCATTTCGGGTATTCTTATCTCAAGAATGATCTTGAGAATCCACTCCCCCTATACTGGCGAGCCGCTACTCCCTGTCCTTCTCGGGTGGCCGTGGACCGAGGAGCCCGACTGATGAAAAAAAGCCTCCCTGCGCTGCTCGCCGTTGTGTTCATGACGGGCATCGCCTTTGCGCACGAGACTGCCTCGACAAGCGCCGGCGTCGGGATCGAGGAAAAACTGGGCGGGTACCTTTCGGCTGATGCCCGGTTCTTCGACGAGAACGGCAACCGGGCCGATCTGAAGGCCCTCATCGACAAACCCACTATTATCGCGCCGGTTTACCTGGGATGCAATCACGAGTGTCCCCTGCTCTTGAGCGGCCTTGCCCAGGCAATCGGCAGGCTCGAATTGATGACACCGGGAAAAGATTTTTCCCTCATAACGCTCAGCTTCGACGATAAGGACACACCGGCGATCGCCCGCGACAAGAAGAAGGATTACCTGAAGGCGATCGGCAGGCCCTTTCCCGCGGATTCCTGGAAATTTCTGACCGGCGATGCGGCAAACATAAAAAAATTAACCGACTCCATCGGCTTCAAGTTTCAGCGTGACGGGGCGCATGATTTTTCTCATCCCATAACCCTCGTCGTCGTTTCTCCCGAGGGAAAGATCGTCCGCTACTTGGAAGGAGTGAGTTTCCCGCCCTTTGAAGTGACAATGGCCCTGACCGAGGCGGCGGAAGGCAGGATCGGTTTCCCGGCCCGGAAAGCGCTTATGTACTGCTTCAGCTACGACCCGCTCAAAAAATCCTACGTGTTCAATATTCTTCAGGTCACCGGGACCGCGATGGTCCTGTTCGTGGCGTCGTTTTTCGCTTACTTAATGCTCTCGACGAAGAAACAAAAGGCGGCATAAATGGAAACGAGCTTTTATCACACGCGCGGCAGATACCCGGGCGTCCTCGGCTGGCTGTTCACGACCGATCATAAGCGCATCGGTCTCCTCTATTTGATCACCTCGCTTTCTTTCTTTTTTGTCGGCGTGGGTCTCGGCCTCACCATGCGGCTCGAACTCATCCGCTCCGGCATGCACCTCTACAGCGCCCAAACCTACAACGCTTTGTTCACGCTGCACGGCGTGGTCATGATCTTCCTCTTCATCATCCCCGGCATCCCCTCGTCGCTCGGCAACTTCGTCATGCCGCTCCAACTCGGCGCGCGGGACGTCGCGTTTCCGAAAATAAACATCCTTTCGTGGTGGCTCTTCGTGATCGGCGGCGCGCTTGCGGTCACCGCCCTCTTCACCGGAGGCGGACCGCCGGACACGGGGTGGACCTTCTACGTGCCTTACAGCATCAGGACCGGAACGAACGTTACACTTGCGGTATTCGGCGTGTTTCTGATCGGCCTTTCCTCGACGCTCACGGGCATGAACTTCCTCGCGACCATCCATCGGCTTCGGGCGCCTGGCCTGACGTGGAATCGCCTGCCTCTCTTTACCTGGGCGATCTACGCCACGTCGTGGGTGCAGCTTTTGGCCACCCCGGTCCTCGCCATCACCCTATTGCTCATTATCATGGAGCGGTCTTTCGGCGTCGGCTTCTTCGACCCGGCAAAGGGCGGCGACCCCATTCTCTTCGAGCACATGTTCTGGATCTACTCGCATCCGGCGGTCTACATCATGATCATTCCCGCTATGGGCGTGGTCTCGGACATCATTCCGGTCTTCTCCCGCAAGGTCATTTTCGGGTATACAGCCATCGCAGCGTCGAGCCTCACCATCGCGTTCGTCGGCTATCTCGTCTGGGGCCATCATATGTTCACCAGCGGTATGAGCGACACGTCGCGGGTCATATTCTCCTTCCTTACTTTTATCGTCGCGGTCCCGAGCGGCATCAAGGTCTTCAACTGGATCGCGAGCCTGTACAAGGGCTCGATCAAGCTGGATGCACCGCTCCTCTACGCGCTCGGGTTCATCTTCCTGTTCTCCATCGGCGGGCTGACCGGCCTCATCAACGGCGCGCTGGCCACGAACCTTCACATCCACGGCACGTACTTCATTGTCGCCCATTTCCATTATGTGATGTTCGGGGGCACGGCGTTCGGGTTTTTCGCCGGACTCCACTATTGGTTCCCCAAAATGTTCGGGAGGCTGTACAAGGAATATCCGGCAAAACTGGCCTTCATCATCCTTTTCATCGGGTTCAATCTGCTCTACTTCTCCATGTTCATTCTCGGATGGGAAGGCATGCCGCGGCGGTATTACGACTACCTTCCCCGGTTCAACGGCCCAAACCTGGTCTCGACCATCGGGTCCTGGATACTCGCGGTCGGCCTGTTCATCATGTTTTATAATTTGATCAGATCGGTCTTCGCGGGCGAAAAGGCCGGGGACAACCCCTGGGGAGGGGCGACACTCGAATGGCAAACCGCCTCGCCGCCGCCGACAGAGAACTTCGAAAGTGTCCCGGAAGTGACGAAGGGGCCGTATACATACCGGTGAGGCAAGCACAAAACTCTAAGCTCGAAATTCTAAGCAAGCTTAAAGTTCAAAACTTTGGATTTTGTTCATTCGATACTATTTAGGATTTCGACATTAGGATTTAGGATTTGTGATTGCTATGGTTGAACTCGCTCACATCGAACACCGCGATTACACCGGGGCCAAGCTCGGCATGTGGCTTTTTCTGTTCACCGAGATACTCCTGTTCAGCGGGATGTTCCTGCTCTACTCCATTTACCGGACGGTGCATACCGAGGACTTTCATGAGGCCGCCGGGGAGATGAGCGTCGTTCTCGGCGCGGTCAACACGGTAATACTCCTGACCAGCAGCATGACGATGGTCCTATCCATCTCGGCGATCAAACGAGGGGAGCGGGTCCGCTCCATGATCTACCAGGCCGCCACCGTCGTTTTCGGCGCGGCCTTTCTCGTGAATAAATTTTTTGAATGGCGGGAGCACATTCTGCGCGGGTTTTATCCGAACTCCTCTGAGCTTCTCGCCATGAGCCACGGGAAGATACTGTATTTCGGCCTCTACTATGTCATGACCGGCATTCACGGGGTCCATGTCCTGATCGGCGCGGGCCTCATCTGCTTAACGTTCTTCCAGACGAGGAAGGGCGTTGTGTCAGCTTCGGATTACATAAAATTGGAGAACACGGGACTCTTCTGGCACCTCGTGGACGTTATCTGGATATATCTGTTCCCGTTGTTTTACCTGATCACGTAAAGGAATTCCCATGGAACAAAAACCGGCACAGCACCTCGTTCCCTCAAAGACCTTTGTCCTGGTCTGGATGGCCTTGCTCGCGCTCACGGCCCTGACGATTACTGCCGCGTACCTGCATCTCGGCGCCCTCTCCATGGTCGTCAACCTTTTGATCGCCTCGACCAAGGCGGGTCTGGTGCTCTGGTTTTTCATGCACCTTAAATACGAGAACAGGTTCTTTCAGGCGCTGTTCCTCATCCCGATCGCGACAGTCACGATCATCATCGGGCTTACATTCTTCGATATCTGGTATAGGTGATACAAATGACACTCGGTTGGCCCAACCTGTCAAATCCCGCTGACGCGGTCTTCTTTTTCATCGTGGGCATTTCCGTCGCGTTCCTGTTCGCGAACACCGCGGTCATGATCTACTTCGTGGTCCGCTACAGCAGAAAACGCAATCCCAATCCGGAAGACATCAAGGACAACTTAACACTCGAGGTCCTCTGGACCGTGATCCCGACCATTCTCGTGCTTGTTATCTTTTTTGTCGGCTGGAAAGGGTTTCAGTACATGCGCACCGTGCCGCCCGACGCCATGCCCGTCAAGGTTTTGGCCAAGCAGTGGTCGTGGACATTCACGTACGAAAACGGGAAACAGGACAGCGTTCTCCGGGTCCCCGTCAGAAAACCCGTCAAGCTCCTGATTACCTCCGCCGACGTGCTGCACAGCCTCTTCATCCCGGCCTACCGAATCAAGGAAGACTGCGTGCCCGGCATGGAAACGCATCTCTGGTTCCTGCCGGACCAGCTTGGGTCCTATGACCTCTTCTGCACGGAATACTGCGGCGTGGCGCACTCCGACATGATCACCAAGGTCGAGGTGATGCCCGAGAAGGATTTCGAAGCGTGGTACAAAGGCGGGGCCGCGGAAGAGACCGGGCCCGGGACAAAGACGACAAAAAAGATAGCCGGAGGCCCCGACGGCGCCTCGCTGGTCCAGGTAAAGGGCTGCCTCGCTTGTCATTCGCTTGATGGCTCCCCCAAGATCGGACCTTCCTTCAAAGGTATTTTCGGCAAAAAAGAGACCGTGGTCCGGGACGGCAAAGAACGGGAGCTCGTTGTCGATGAGGCCTTCATCAAACAAACGCTCCTGCACCCGGAGCTCGACCGCGTCAAAGGCTTCCCGCCCATCATGCCGTCTCAGCAGGGACAGTTGACGGACCCGGAGCTCGATGCGATCATCCATTACCTCAAGAGCCTGAAATGAACGCTGCGACATCCATCAAACGCGCTATGGCCCTTTGCAGAACGCCGGTAGCGCTCTTTACATCCTATTCCGCCGTGACAGGCTGCTTGCTTGCGCCGCATGGTTCTTTCCGGATAGACCTGGCCGTTTTTTCGGCTGTCTTCATCCTGGCGTGCGGAGCATCAGCGTTCAACCAATACCAGGAGCGGGATATCGACGCCCGTATGGAGAGGACGCGGCACAGGCCGTTACCCACGCGCGCTGTTTCCCCTTTCCTGGCGCTCTTTTGCGCACTTGCGCTCATTTTCTCCGGATTGGCAATGCTCGCCCTGGCCGGGGGCAAAGGACCTGCTTTTCTCGGCATGATGGCCGTACTCTGGTACAACGGCGTCTACACGTATCTCAAACGGATAACGGCATTTGCTGCGGTCCCGGGCGCGGTCGTGGGCATGATCCCCCCGGCCATCGGATGGACCGCCGCGGGGGGCGGACTTGCGGACCCCAGACTCTTCATCGTCTGTTTTCTTTTTTTCTTATGGCAGGTCCCGCACTTTTGGCTCCAGCTTCTTCACCACGGCGAAGAGTACGAAAAAGCCGGACTCCCCTCGCTCACGAAGGCCCTGACCAGGAGACAGCTCACCCGGGTCACCTTCGCATGGATGTGCTCGACTGCCACCGCAGGCCTGCTCCTGCCTCTCTACGGCGGCCTCACTTCGGCAATCCTCTCATTTTCACTCATACCGGCCGCGGCCTGGATCATGATAACGGGTATAAAGTTAACGGCTTCACAGCGGACCTCCGCTTTTTTGTTCACTGCTTTCAGGCAACTGAACGCCTATATCGTGTTCGTCATGGCGCTCCTCACGGCGCAGGGCCTTTTTAACTCTTTGCCATGAAACAGGATGCCGCTTCCGCACAAAAGTTGAAAAAGCTCCTTATCGACCTGTCTCCCCTGATCGAGGAATTCACCGCCGACATCTGCCCTGACTGCCGGGAGATCTGCTGCAAGCAGAAGCGCTCCATTCCGGACGCGGACGATGTCCGGTATGGAACGGCCCTCGGAACGCCCCTTCCGGAGCGCGATCTTGCACGTGACCCGGACGGACCTTGTCAGTTCATGGGTCAGGCCGGATGCGCGATCCCTCGCTGGCTCCGTCCCTGGAGATGCACCTGGTATTTTTGCGGCCCTCTTATCGAGACGATGAACAAAGGCCCTCAGAGAAGAGTCCGGCGTTTGTCCGCGCTTATTCAGGAGATAGTCGATATCCGCAGCAACTGGTAAAAAAATAATCGCATCTGCCCGGAACCGGAGACATTATGAACAGAATCAAGAAAACAGCCTCGTATCTTATCTTTATACTCTTCTCACTCTTTCTGGGCTTTCATCCTGCTTTCGCTTCTAACGACGTTCTTCGCGCCACGCTTAAAAACGGGCTGCGTGTAGTCATCGTCAAAAACACCTTCGCACCCGTCGTTGCCATGGAAGTCAATTACCTCGTCGGCTCCAATGAAGCGCCCGAGGGGTTCCCCGGCATGGCCCACGCACAGGAGCACATGATGTTCCGGGGCAGCCCCGGCCTGACGGCGGACCAGCTGTCGACCCTCGTGGCGTCCCTGGGCGGTGAATTCAATGCCGTTACTCAGCAAACCGTGACGCAATACTTCCTCACGGTACCCGCGGATGATATCGACATCGCCCTGAACATCGAGGCGGACCGCATGAGCGGCATTCTGGACAGCGAAGGCCAGTGGAAAGAAGAGCGTGGCGCGATCGAGCAGGAGGTGTCCCAGGACCTCTCCAACCCTGTTTATCTTTTCTCGGCGCAACTTCTTCAGGCGCTCTACGCCGGCACGCCCTATGCCCGGGACGCCCTCGGCACGCGCGAGTCTTTTCAAAAAACAACCGCTATGATGATCAAACAGTTTTATGATGCTTGGTACGCTCCGAACAATGCG
>JBGPHF010000054.1:0-7948 GCA_041484215.1 Nitrospirota bacterium | reverse complement strand
GGTCCCTCTGGTATGCGGGTCCGTATAGATATGGTCGACCCTGCAGGTATTGAACGTACTGGCCCGGCGGATCAGCCCGTGAACTTCGTACCCTTTCGACAAAAGCAGTTCCGCCAGATAAGACCCGTCCTGGCCGGTGATCCCCGTGATGAGCGCCCTTTTCAAATGCTTTCCTCCGTCATCGGGACCTCACGCAAGGCGTAAATCCCTATTTTATAAACAGGTTCGGCTCGGGCCTCCCCTCGATAAGCTATGAATAATACGGTATTTTATTGATAAAGTAAAGTTTTTTTTCGGTGCGCTGCCGCACAGCATTGGTTAACGAACGAGGCATCATTATAACGACATTCTTTGGACAGTTGCACGCCCACTGTTTATCCTTGCATTTTCAGTTGAATTAGACTATCTTTTTCGCCGGAAGCCTGATACTGATCCGTCACCTGCGAAGTGTCTCATCGAAGCGCCCGAGGTAATTGCGTGCCAGTCAACATTAAAAATTTCATAAAAGTTATATGCCTTCTCCTCATCGATCTTCTGGCATTCTACTGCGCGCTGGTGCTCGCGTTTTCCACTCGCAAGCTGATGAACGTTCTGTCCCCCAACTTGATTGAACTGAATCGCTCTCTCGCGTATTTCATCGCGATTTGGTGGCTCCCTCTCGTGTACCTGTCGTTCCTCGCGTATGAACGTCTGTACGTAAAACAGCTCCCTTTTTGGGATGAGGCAAAGCGACTTACCATGGCCGCCACCGTGTCCACGGTGACGATACTCGCCATGATCACGCTGGGCAAGATGGCGGGCCAGGTTTCCCGCCTGACCATGATCCTGCTCTGGGCTTACGCGCTCTTTCTTTTCCCGCTCTTCCGGCTCTTGGGCAAGAAGGCTTTGCGCAGAACCGGTTTTTGGAGAGAGAACGTCATTATCATCGGCGCGGGCACCGCAGGCCGGGAAGCCGCGCGGGGAATCTTGTCGGAAGTGCACCTGGGTTATCACCTGATCGGGTTCCTGGATGATGACGACGAAAAAATCGGCACCGAAATCGCCGTCAACGGAAAATCTTATAAAATATTCGGCAAAACGAAGAATTTCACGAAATTCGTCAACCTCTTGAATATTTCGACGATCATCATAGCGCTTCCCTCCCTGCCGGTAGACAAACTGGCTGAATTGACGAACAACGTGCAGAAGTGTACCAAGAACATCCTGCTGATCCCCGACGTGAAGGGTATTGCGCTTACGAACACGGAGCTTTACCATCTCTTTGTACAGCAGCTCTTTCTGCTGAAGATCAACAATAACCTTCAATCGCCGTACAACCGGTTCATAAAGCGGACCTTTGATATTGCGGTCTCCCTCCTGATGCTTCCCTTCCTTCTCCCTCTGATCGCCGTGGTCGGGGTGCTCATCAGACTCGATTCTCCCGGCCGCGCTCTCTATCGCCATAAACGGGTTGGACGGAGAGGCATGCCGTTCAGTGTTTATAAGTTCCGGAGCATGTACCGTGACTCAAAAGAGCGATTGGAGCAGATTCTAAAAACGGAGCCCGCCGCGAAACAAGAATGGGAAACCTATTTTAAGCTGAAGAACGATCCTCGCATCACGCGCATGGGGAAGTTTCTCCGAAAAACATCGCTTGATGAACTCCCCCAGATATTCAACGTGCTTAAAGGAGACATGAGCCTGGTGGGACCGCGCCCGGTAATCGAAGAAGAAATTTTGAAATATTACAAGGAGTATGCAGACTACTATCATCTCGTGCGCCCCGGGATCACGGGGCTGTGGCAGGTGAGCGGCAGGAACGACGTAGATTACGACAAGCGGGTCCGATTGGACTCCTGGTATGTGCTGAACTGGTCGCTCTGGCTCGATATATTGATGCTGTTCAAGACAATCGGCGTGGTGCTGAAACGCGAAGGCGCATATTAAGGCCGCGGGGCGGCACGGGGAACTTACGTGAAAATACTGGTCACCGGCGGCGCAGGATATATCGGCAGCCATGTTGTGGCAACACTCGGCGAGCGAGGCTTCGACGTCCTGGTGTACGACAATCTGTCCACCGGCCACGCCGACGCAGTGCTGTACGGGAAGCTCGTCGTCGGGGACCTGAACGATAAGGCGCTCCTCGAGAACACCATCAAGGATTTCAAACCCGATGCAGTCATGCATTTCGCCGCGTTTATCCAGGTGGGCGAGTCGGTCCTGGCCCCGCTCAAGTACTACCGGAACAACAGCGGAAACACGCTCAACCTGCTTGAGGCGATGACGAAGCACGGGGTCCGGAACTTCATCTTTTCATCCACCGCGGCGGTGTACGGCAGTCCCCAGCGGGTCCCCATTCCCGAAGACGCGCCAATCCGTCCAATCAACCCCTACGGCACGTCGAAAGCCTTTATCGAATCGGTCCTGCGCGACCTGTCCTTTGCCAAACTGCTAAATTTTGTGTCGCTCAGGTACTTTAACGCCGCGGGAGCGGACTTGAACGCCCGGATCGGCGAACAGCATGACCCGGAAACGCACCTGATCCCTCTCATTCTCAAGACCGCCAAGGGCGAGAGACCGGAGATTCGCATCACCGGAACGGATTACCCAACACCCGACGGCACCTGTCTCAGGGACTACATTCATGTCGTTGACCTGGCGGAGGCCCATGTTCTCGCATTGGCCTACCTCGGGGACGGCGGCGGAAGCGATATTTTCAACTGCGGGTACGGCCGTGGTTATTCCGTAAGGGAAGTGATAGAAACAGCGCGAACCGTGTCGGGAAAGGAATTTCGGGTCGTCGAAGCTCCCCGAAGGGCAGGCGATCCCCCAGTTCTTGTCGCGGAAAGCACGAAGATAAAAAAAGTCCTCAACTGGACGCCGCGATACGACGATCTTGCTACTATCATCAAGTCCGCATGGGATTGGGAGAAAAAACGATAAACAACGATACACAAACGCGCTCTACACTTTCCTCAGTTCCCCGCCTTGTTGTTTTCTCCGAGTAATGATTTCCTCACGCAGACCGCCATAACGAACCCGAACGCGTACCGCAATAGCTGAATATTAAAAAAAGAATCCGTCATCCCTGCAATCATATAGTGCACGAGCGTCGCGGTTGCAAGGAAGGCGAATAGCCTTCCCTCTCCATCGGAATTGATAAGCGGGAGAGCATGTTTGAGCCCGTAATAAAATATGTTCAACAACGCGAACAAGCCGACAAGACCGTTTGTGGCCAGGGCGAAGAGGTACATGTTGTGGGGCTGGTTATACTTGGCAAGATATGACGGAAGCTCGCCCGAGGCCATATACCCGTTCATCGCGGTCACATAGTCGCCCGTGCCCACGCCGAAAAGCGGATTCGTGAGAAACATCCTGAATGCCGCTTTCCACATGAGGAACCGCTCGCCCACGTTCGTCCTCGCATCTCCGGAAAAAAAGAGCGAAATATCCCCGAATATCTGGTTCAACCGCCAATGGACGAGTCCATTGAACAAATACAGCAGGACGGCGGCGCAGAGGACCGCGCCGAGCACGGAGAAAAAGGTCCTTTTTTTCCTGATGCACAGATAGGTGAGTACGATGCCGGTGATGAACATGCCGAGCCACGCCGTCCGTGACGCGGAAAGCAGCACCGAGACCGCGCCCAGCACGGAGAAGGAAAACAGAAACATTTTAGCCGAGGTTTTTTGCCGCAGCCGGGCAAACAACAGAAAAGATGAGGCCGTGTACAGGCCGATGGCATTCAGGTTGGCAAACCAGATATGGTGCACGTTCAGCGCGGTAAATGGCAAAGCGAACTTCTTGTCGCCGATGACTCCGAGAAAGGTCAGCGCGGCTATAACATCAAGGGCGAAGATTCCGATGAGGAATGCCAGAAGCAGCTTTTCCGAGGTCTCGCTGCCTCTCTCCCCTTTCCCGATCGTTTCAATAATCACGGAAACCATGAGATACACGAGCAGCAGACCGACCAATTTGTTCACGATCCCCAGCCCATCTGATAGATTTTCCGTGAACAGTAAGCCTACGAGCGCGGCTGAGAGGTACAATGCAAGAGGGAGCAAAAGAGGCTGGTTCGCGATCTGAAAAACGGTTTTTCTGAAATCCTGAAACCGTATGATAAAAAAGAGAGAAGATAAATAGAAAAGGGCCATGCTTACATTTGCCGCGCTTTTTGATAGGGCCAGGCTCAGGCTGAAGAACGCCAGAATGCCTATGAGCACGTCTGAGTATTTATGTGATTGCAAAGAAATTTCCCGCATGCTTTTTCTCCCTGATGTCTCCGAAATTGCTTTTTTTCATCCTGCACTGGGGCACTCCTGCGGGTCCGTCCCGCGGCAGGCGTCGGCTTCATACTAAAAACAAGTGCCAACGAAATTTTTCCCCTTGTATTTATTTCTGAGATACTCCAGTGAAGCGTAAAAATCCCGCGAGGTGTCGCCAAAACTTAGGTGTTTGGCGTTCATTTGCACCGCTCTGGTCCTGACGCCGTAGTGGCGCCGCGCAGAAAGCGAAAAATCCTCGGAATAAAGATGAAAATCAAGGTTTTCGTCGAACCGCAGTTCGTACTTTTTAATCAGAGAGGAGTGAACGATCAGGCAGCAGCAGTCGACTGTATCAACGATCCGCGGCCGGTCAAGATAAATACCGTGCCGAAAAAAGTTGTTGTCGTTTCTGGCCTGATCTATCTGTCCCAGAAGCACTTTTTTTGAAAGGGCGATCTTCCCCTGCCTGATAAAGAGACCCTTCCTCCTCGCGGCGCCGATGGGGCCGTAGATGCCGGTCCTGTCGAGGTCTTTGATTCTGAGGTAAGGGTCATCGGAAAATCCAAAATCCTGATGGCAAAAGACCAGCCATGCGTCGTCGTTCATGTGCTGTTCGATAAAAT
Source organism: Nitrospirota bacterium (assembly GCA_041484215.1). Lineage (GTDB taxonomy): Bacteria > Nitrospirota > UBA9217 > UBA9217 > UBA9217 > JBGPHF01. The sequence continues at coordinate 3,081 of JBGPHF010000054.1, read as the reverse complement.
GGTTGTATCGTCTCGGGATGCCGATGTTCTCGACGGTATTATCGTAGGCCTGGATCGGGAATCCGTTCATGAAGGGGTTCTTTGCGATCATGGACTCGAATACTTCAAAATTGCTCACAACGCATATAATCTGAATAGCTTCGTTCATAGCCTTCCTCGCTCACGCGCTACGACAATAATCTCGTACCTTAAAGCAAAGCCGCCCGTTTCTGCGTCTTGTCTGAGGGAAATGGACTATTATTCCGGTATCCAGCCGATGCGGAAATGAACGCCGAGTTGTCTGACATAAGGGCATTCGAGATCTTCTGCGCCAAAATGATGATGTGGTGCGGCAATTTGGTTTGAACATCCAAAATCTGCAGCTTGAAATGGTCGATCAACTGTACAGCCAGATTGGCATCAAAAACATGCTGATGCAGACAACGATTATTGATATTTTGCAACTAACGCCTGCAAAACGACTCAAGGTTCCCGGCCGGAGGGTCCCTCGTCAGGTCATGGAGCTCCAGTATTTCTGGCAGATGGGTCAATCGTCTTCACCGACAGCCCGTTCAAAATCATGGACGAGATGTTCCCACGGAGTCACCAACCGTTTATGGTCGAACGTCCCCTCCTTGTGAGGCACAACGAGCACGAAGCACCCGTCGGCTTTCAGGATACGCAGCCATTCAGAGATGGCTTTGAGTGGATTCGCAACATGCTCAATACAATGGCTTGAGAGGACGACATCATATTGCTCGGACTCAAGACCGTGGAGATCGACCGCGTCCCGAATGTATTGATGACCGGCGGGTATCCGTTTATCATATCGAAAGTTTCCCGGTCCTTCCTGCAGAGAGCCTTCCCATACTGTTCTTGTATCAAAGTTACATCCGTCAAGAGTGTTCAGTATCCTATAGAGGGGCATGAGCCCCCGTGCGCCGAAGATCCAGGAAGGGCCGCCGATTTCAAGGGCGCTTTTCCCATTCAAATGGGAATAATACAGTTTGTAGTTATCTATTCTATTTTTCGAAAAAATCATACGTTATTTCTCTGCAGAGAATTGCTTATCAGCTGAGTCGTCTTTATTCCTCCGGCGACGCTCTCAGCTCGGCCTCATACTGGAACAGCGAACGATACAATGGATTGGACCGTAAGGGAAGAGGGACGAATCTGATCGGGACCCGCCCATAGCGCTTTGCCACGGTGATCGCGTATTCATAAACGGTCTGAGAAAGCCCTACGCCCTTTTGGTCGATAAAGAGGTAGGTCAAAAAAGAGGCGATTAGGATGACCGGCATCGTTGCGAGGAACATCACCAGAAATGCCGCATGGTAGGAAAGGTGGGGAGCAACGAAACAAAAAACAGCGCAGCCCAGGGAGCTGATCAGTAAAAAATGGAGGATATACAGGGAAAAGGAGATTTTCCCGAGAAAGACGAAGACGCCCCGGGAGAGAACGTCCTGCAGGCTGGGAAGATTCAAAAGCGCGAACAGAACGAGGCCGGCGCCGAGTACGTTGTACGAGCGGGCAATGACGGGGAGTTTCATAAAGGCGTACATCGTTCCCTCAACAGGCCTGCCCACGGGATACGATCCCAGAAAGAGGCCGGTCCCCAGGAGAATAAAATAGTAGGCAGTGTATCTTTTTTGAGCGAAGAGGTCCGGCCGGAGCGTAATAAAATCGCACAGCAGCACGCCCAGGATGAACGCGCCATAAGGCCTGTGCCTGAGCAGGGCCAGGGCGAGGACATACACCAGGTAGCGCCGCTTCTCGTTTCGGAACAGGGCTACGAACAAAAAAACCAGCAGGGACCCGAAAAACTCGAAGGTCATGGTCCAGAGCACGCCGTTATACGTGGATTGATGCCTGAAAAAAGAACCGATGAACGATTCATAAAGAGCAGTCAGCAGGTTCGGCCCGAATTGCAAATAGCCCCGGAGCCAACCGGAGCGGGTTATGATGGCGGCTGGCTGGTTTGACAGCAGTGAAAAACGCAGCAATATAAAGGACAGAAGAATGGAAATGAAAACGGGGGGGAGGAGCCGTACGTATCTCTTGACGGTGAGAGGAATGAGATATACCGGGAGGGTCCGGTCCTTGAAAAATTTGTACGTCAGCACGAATCCGCTCAAGATGAAAAACAAAGAGACCGCAAAGGACCCATTATACAGCAGGTTCAAGGGAGTTCCCGAAAGGAACACTTCGACCCCGTTCTCCGTATGGACCGGCTCCGATGCTCCGAAATACAGCGCCGGATAGAATGCTAAGACAAAATGATTGAGTACGACGATGAACGCCGCCAGACCCCGCAGACTTTCCAGATACCCTAACTTTTTCACTTTAGTACCTTCTTCAGCATCAAGGCGATACCCCCATCGGCTTGAGCCCCGTAGACGACGTGACTCGATTGAAATTGCTCATCTGGGCAGACACATCGAAACAGGCTGTCCTCTCAGATGCCAGAGAAACAAATATCCGAACATCAGCCATCGCCGCCTCAATCTCCCCGCCATGAACAGCGTCAGAAGGTTCATGAGCGTGTACCCGGACAATCTCATCGTCGTTTGAGCCAGGCCCAGGGCGACCAGCCCCTTTAACCGGCCCCCGCTCAGATGCAGCGTCTTTCTAAAGTAGAGATACCGTGAACGCCAGGATTCGACTCTGGCCCTTAAATTGATGCCTTTCGTGCTTTGCCCGCCAAAATGGTATATCTCAATAGCAGGAAGGTGGTAAACGAGCCAGCCTGCCCTGTTCAATCGGTAGCACCAATCGATCTCCTCGTAAAAGAAAAAATACTCATCATCGAGCATGCCTACGTCATCGATAGCGCTCTTCCGGACGAACATGCAGGCCCCTATGATGAAGTCCACCGGGGTTGGCGCATCGAAGACGGGAATTGAAACGCCGCGCTTGCCGGCTGAGAACAACCGTGTCAGGCTTTTGCTCGTCAGCTCGGTTAAAATATCGGGAAAGACACCCGTTGATGTCTGTTTTGAACCGTCGCGATAGAGCAACTGAGGACCGCACATGCCGGCATCGGGATGCGCTTCCATAAAAGCGAACAGGGCATCGATCGCCCCCTTTTTCAGGAGCGTATCG
>JBGPHF010000053.1:0-8047 GCA_041484215.1 Nitrospirota bacterium | reverse complement strand
TATTTTTCCACGTCAGCCAGTTATTTCGCGGATGTGCGGCTCGTGGCGGTGGTCGGCGAGGATTTTCCCAAAGAGCATATTCAGTTTCTGAAAAGCAAAAAAATCGACACGCGCGGCCTTGAAGTCCAAAAAGGCGAGACGTTTCGCTGGAAAGGCGAGTACGGCTACGACTTGAACGAGGCTCATACGCTCGCCACGGACCTCAATGTCCTGGCGACGTTCAAACCGGCGATCGTCGAGGATTACAAAGACACCGACGTCGTGTTCCTTGCGAACGTGGACCCCGATATCCAGCTGGACGTCCTGCGGCAAGTCAAGAAGCCGAAGCTGGTTGCGTGCGATACGATGAACTACTGGATTTCGAGCAAGCCCGAGGCCCTCAAGAGGACGTTGAGGGAAGTCGACCTTTTGACGATCAACGAAGCGGAGATCCGTCAGCTTGCGGGCGAGGCGAGTTTGGTCAAGGCGGCAAAGATCGTCCAGGCCATGGGGCCGAAGACGGTCGTGGTCAAGCAGGGCAGCTACGGCGCGCTCATGTTCAACGGCCAAAGCGTGTTCAGCGCGCCGGCGTTCCCGCTGGAAACGGTTTTCGATCCCACGGGCGCGGGAGACACGTTCGCGGGCGGGTTCATGGGATACCTGGCGAGCACACTGAATTTTTCAGAGGGCAGTATGAGAAAGGCCGTCATCTTCGGGAGCGTCATGGCGTCTTTGAATGTGGAGGCCTTCAGTCTCGACCGTCTCCGGAGCCTGGATTATAAGGAGATAGAAGGAAGATACCGGGAATTTAAAAGTTTGACGCATTTTGAGGACCTTTAGCAACCTGGATGTCCGGATGTCAGCGGTTGTCGTGAGGCTGATTCCCTGACAGGAAGTTGGAGCCGGTAAAAGCGCCTTGTTTACGGTAGATACCACCATAACGGATTTAAACGTCCGTGAAAGAAATCTCTTCAAAGCGCTGTTTTCCATGAACAGCCACCAGGTTGCCACGCCGGAAATGAGCCTTGAGGATGCACGAAGTTACGTGCTTTTTTTGCGGGAATCGGGGGGGAAATTGTTTGCCTACGTGGGGCTGTACTTTCCCCGGACCGATCGGAAACTGTACTATACGTGTTCATCGAATCCGTTTTCCGAAAACGAAATGCCGGAAGTAGAAAACGATGCGCGCGCTTTCGCCGAAACATTGGGCGCGATGCTCGACGAGATGGATTTCTCCAAAATGACGGCTGCGGAGAAAGACCGCTGGATAGACGGGCAGGACATTTTTTTAACAAAGAAAAAGGCCGAGTCGGCTAAACATCCTGAAAGTGATCGCCAGCTTTCCGTTCTCGCGCAGCCCTCCGTGGAGCCGCCGGCAGCCATCGAGCCACAACAGATTCCCCTGCCACCGCAGACGCCGGGTCCAGAGGCGACGCCGTCCGTCGCCCAATCCGTGCCTGCGGAGAAAATCGAGGTTCGCCCGGTCGCCGAAGTCCGGCAGGTTCAGCTGGATTTAGAACACCAGGCCGCAACAACGGTTCAGGCCCCCTCGGCACAGCCGCCGCAGCCGGTCGCTTCTCCAAAACAGCGTACCACTCCGGCGAAAGCCCCGGTTAAAGCCCCGAAAGCGCAGCCCAGGCCGGAAACGAGCAGTCCGGCCGGCGTCAGCAGCAGGGAAAAAGAAGCGCTCGCGCGTCTGCTTGCGTCATTTTAAGGAGCAACGATGAAATATATAGTGACGGCTGTTCTTTTATTTATGTCGGGGTGCGCGACAACGAGTGTTTCTCCGCCGGTTGATAAGGCCAAGATGGCGGAGGGATATTACCTCAAGGGAATATCCCATTTCCAGGGGAAAAATTACGAGATGGCCTCGGTAGAATTCAACCGATCCATCCAGACGGATGAAAATTATAAACAGTCCTACTACATGCTCGGCTATATCAATGAGGAGCAGGGCAGACTCGATGAAGCCGTCAAGTACTTCAAGGATGCCTTAGACCGGGATGAAAAATACTCCGAAGCGTACAATGCCCTCGGCACCGTGTATTCAAAGCAGAAAAAATGGAAAGACGCGCTGCAGTCCTTCAAAAAAGCCCTGGACAACAAACTCTATCCTACACCCCACATCCCTTACCTCAACATGGGGCGTATGTATATGGAGCAGAAGGATTATGAAAAAGCCGTGTCCGCTTATCGAGAGGCGAAACGGTACGTTAAACAAGATTTTATCATCTATGAATTCGGCATGGCCCTGCTCGAAGCCGGGAGAGCCAAGGATGCGCTCGTCGAGTTTCAGGATGGCGTGGCGCTCGCGCCGCAGAATGCCGGCCTCTGGTACGGTTTGGCCCTCGCGCACTTAAAGGACGGAAACAAAAAAGCAGCAGTAACGGAATTCAAGAAAGCATCAACGTTGGCTCCCGGAAGTGATATCGCTCAAAAATCGATCGACTATCTCAAGACCTTGAGGTGACATGCATGGGTACGCTCGGACAGTATTTGCGTGATGCGCGGGTGGCCAAAAACATCGACCTTCGCGACGCGGCTCAACAAACTCGCATCGGCGCGAACTATTTACAGGCCCTCGAAACCGAGAATTTCGCGAAACTCCCCGGCGAGGTGTTTGTGAAGGGGTTTTTGAAAAATTACTGCAAGTTCCTGAAGCTTGACGAAAACGAAGTCATTAAAAGGTACGCGGAGCTCAAACCGCAAAAACCCGTGTCTTCAGGAACGACGAATGATGCGGAAAAAACCACGGTAGCCGTCGAACAGCCGGTGAAACGGGAAACACCTGTCGAAGCGTACATCTGGTCCGCCGTCATCACTGTAGCGCTCCTGGCCTTTTTATTCACCTCGTTGCCCGCGAAACACCAGACCCACGCTCCGCAAACGACCCAGCCTTCCGGGGCGCTCGTCAGCTCGCCGGAGACGAGCGCGCAAACGGCTGCAAAGTCCCAAAAATTGTATCTCACCGTCATCGCCCTCGAAGATACCTGGCTTCTTGTTCGAATCGACGCGAGCCCGCAAAAGAAAGCAGTGCTCAAAAAGGGAGAGAACCTGATCTGGAGCGCTTCCGAGCGTTTTATGCTCAGTTATGGGCGTCTCGAATCCGTAAAGCTGCTTTTAAACGGAGAAGAACTGCCGGTCAAGGGGGCTCGGGGGACGGTTGTGCGAGACATCGTCGTCATTCGATCAGGCATCCTGAACCAGCCTGTCCAAGCACGACAAACGCAGCCGGTAAGAAAGAAAGCTCCGGCCGCGGCGCAACCCCAACAGGCGCAGTCATCATCGCAGCCGCGAGCGGAAACGCAGGCTTCATCGGCGACGCAATCGCCGGTGCCAGCCGTTGTTCTGCCGGTTCCCGCTGAACCGGCCGCGCCTGTCACTCCCGCGCAATGAGCGTCATGGTCGGTTGCTAACTTCGGAAAGACGCATGTTCACACCGGCGTCGCGGAACTTTTTGGTGAACATTTGACAATGTCTTTTCTTTTGTTATGATTTGTGCACATTTACGATTCCGGGTGAGAGGAGAAATAAATGAAAAAAAGGTTTCTGATAGCTGTACTTGCATTACTTTGCTGCATTGCCGCGCCAGCAATGGCAAAAGAGGGGCTTTATGTCGGAGCTTTCGTCCCGAGCGAAAAAATTTCCGGATCCGCAGCCGGCGGCAGCGATTCCGGGTCCGGGTGGGGGTTGCGTGCGGGAATCGGAGCGAATCGGTATTTCGCGATCGAGGCCAACTACGCCACGACCCAGCATAGTGCATTGCCCGCCTCGGTGGACCTGGAAAGTTTTGCCGGAGATATCAAGGTGAATTTCCCGCTCACTAGCTTAGACAGCGCGCAAGTGATGACGCTCGAGCCGTATGTATTGTTCGGATTTTCCCACTATGAAAAGTCGCAGGCCGGTGCCACGTATAAAAGCGACGGCCCGCAATGGGGCGTCGGGGTCGAGCTTTACCTGTTCCGGGAATTATCCATCGAGACGGGATGGACCACGACGAATGTAAAATTTAATGAACCCGTCGTACCGGCGTCGCCGCTCTTTGTGGATAAAGAGGGACATGTGCAGAGGCTGGAATTCGGGATTACGTACCATTTTATATAAAATGAAATAGCTTTTGCAAAGGCCGGTCGGCTTGCATCGACCGGCCTTTTTTATTGTCGTGGGAGCGCTCTGTTTCTGTGCGGGGTCCGTGTCTTTATTTTTCTCCGCCTTTATCAGGAGTTAATCCGATTTTTCCGTGTCCAAATGCTTTATTCTTGTGGTCCCCTACGTGTCTTCGTGGTGAAAGGGTTTCATTGAAATCTTTTCAATCTCAGCGAGTTTGTAACCACGCTGACCGAGCTGAAAGCCATGGCCGCCGAGGCGTACATAGGGTTTAAAAGCCCCGCCGCGCCTAAAAACGGGTACAGCGCGCCTGCTGCCACGGGAATGCCGATGATGTTGTAGAAAAACGCCCAGAACAGGTTCACCTTGATCGTCTTCATGGTCCGGCGCGAGAGGCGCATCGCCGTAGCCACAACCCGCAGGTCATCCTTGATGAGCGTAACATCAGAGGCCTCTATCGCCACGTCCGTGCCGGTCCCGATGGCGATGCCCACGTCCGCTTGGGTGAGGGCAGGGGCGTCGTTGATCCCGTCGCCTACCATGGCGACCACGCGGCCTTCGGCCTGTAATTTCTTCACCATATCCATCTTGTCCTGGGGCAGGACTTCGGCAAGAACGCGGGTGATGCCGAGCTCGCCGGCAATGGCTTCCGCGGTCCGCCGGTTGTCCCCGGTAAGCATGACCACTTCAAGACCGAGCGACTGAAGTCCGGAGACGGCTTCCGCCGAGTGTTCCTTGAGCGTGTCGGCAACAGCGATGATGCCTGCTGCCTTGTTGTCGATTGAGACGAACATGGGGGTTTTCCCTTTTGCGGAAAGTTTTTCAGCCTCTGCGTGGAGCTTCGTCGTGTCCACGTTTCTCTCGTTCATCAGACGTTCGTTGCCGAGGACGACCTCGCGACCTTTCAAAACGGCCCGGATGCCGTGGCCGGGCAGGGCTTCGAACTCGTCACTCTGTTCGAGGGCTATTCCTTTCGCGGTTGCGGCGCGGACGATTGCTTCGCCGAGCGGATGTTCCGAGCCTTTTTCAGCGGAACCGGCAAAGAACAAAATCTCTTGTTCGCTCATGTTGTTTCCAATGACGTCCGTAACCTTAGGCTCGCCTCTCGTCAGTGTGCCGGTTTTATCAAGCACAACGGTGTCGATCTTCTGGGCGCGCTCCAGGCTTTCGGCATTCTTAAACAGAATGCCCTGCTCCGCGCCTTTCCCGGTCCCGACCATGATCGCCGTGGGCGTGGCCAGGCCCATGGCGCAGGGACAGGCGATAATAAGGACGGCGATGAAATTGACCAACGCAAAGGTAAACCTCGATTCCGCGGGACCGAAGAAGTACCACACCAGGAAGGTCATGAGTCCTATGCTGATGACCGTCGGCACGAAGATGCTCGAAATATAATCCGCGAGCCGCTGGATCGGGGCCTTGGAGCCCTGGGCCTCCTGCACCATGCGGATGATCTGCGAGAGCATCGTGTCTTTGCCGACCTTGGTCGCCTCGAACGTGAACGAGCCGGTTTTGTTGAGCGTCGCCCCGATGACCGGATCGCCAATTCTCTTGTCAACGGGCAGGCTTTCTCCGGTCAGCATCGCTTCGTCCACGGTGGAGTTGCCGCTCCGGATGACGCCGTCCACGGGCACTTTTTCTCCGGGTCGGACGACGATGAGGTCGCCCGATTCGACGTCTTCGATCGGAATGTCCGACTCCTGCCCTTCGCGGACGACGCGCGCGGTTCGAGGTTGCAGGCCCATCAGCTTTTTGATGGCCTCGCCAGCGCGCGATTTGGCGCGGGCCTCGAGATATTTTCCGAAGAGGATCAGGGTGATGATGACGGCCGAAGTATCATAGTACGCGCCGCCGTGCGCTGCGTAATGGCCGAGCACCGAAGGAAAGAAGGTGAGTACGGTGCTGTAGCCGTATGCCGCCGAAGTGCCTACGACCACGAGAGTGTTCATGTTGGTGCTGCCGTGTTTTATCGAGGCCCACGCGTTCTGGTAGAAGTGCCTCCCCGCCCAGAACTGGACCGGCGTGGTCAGGAGAAAAAGGATGAACCACATGGTTTGGCGCGGAACGAGCGTGAAGAAGGGGAGCATGTCCTGGAAACTGCCGACGATTATGAGCGTTGAGAAGACCGCGCTCGCGATCAGCTTGGTCCGCAGTTCGGAAAGCTCCTTTTCCCTGGCTTCTTTTTCGATGTCGAGCGCCGAGCGGCCTTCTACGTGCTGAGGGAGCCTGAAGCCCGCTTTCTCGAGCGTTCGGCGGATGTCGCGTAGGCCGAGCTGGCCGGGGATATATTCCAGCTCGATCGTCCCGGCTGTCGCGTTTACCACGGACCTGAGCACCCCGTCGATGCCTGACGCTGTTTTTTCGAGTTCTTTGATCCGCGTAACATCGAGGTCGATGATCGGGATCAAGACCGTTTCCGTGACGGCCCGGTAGCCGGACTCCTGGATGCTGTTTACGAACTGTTCCAGCCCGATGGTCGTAGGATCGAATTCGATTACGGCCTTCTCGTTCGCGTAATTGACGTTCGCGCTCTGTACGCCGACGAGCTTCGAGATGTCTTTCTGGATCGCGGCCGCGCAGTTTACGCAGGTCATGCCTTTGACCGGGATTACGGCTTTCCGGGTGTCCATGGTTATAGTTTACCTCGTTCGTTCAGCGCTTTTTCGATTGCCGCTATTCGATCGTTGTGGGTCTTGCATTCTTCCTCGAATTCTGACTGCATGTTCTGCGCTTTTTCAGCGCCTATGTGGACCGAGGTCTTCACAAAGGTGAATGAATGCATCTCCTCAAGGTCGCAGAGGTTGTCCTTGAGCCGTGCGAGTTCGGTTTTCAGTTCTTCCGCAGTCATATCGTCAATTTTTTTGTCCATGTTCACTACCTCGTCGTCACCAGTTATACGCTATTCGTTGTGTTTGAAATCAAGGGTTCCAATTGCTTGCGAAGATTTTCCACGGTTACCAGGCCGTTGTTGACCTGTCTTATCGTTCCCGTTGAATCGAGCAAAAAAGTGGTTGGAAGGGTCATTACGCCCCATTCTTTAGCAATGTCCGGCGTTTCATCGGTGTTGTATGCGGTAAACGCTAATTGTTCCGTGCCGTATTCGGCAAGGACCCCGTCGAGGATCCGTCTTTGCGTCATTTTGCAGACAGGGCATCCATTTGACCAAAAGTACACAATGGTCGGCAGCCTTGATGATTGATTTAATCGGCGAGACGCGCGATTTGCTAAAGCGATCTGACGGCGCTTCATGAGTAAGAACACGCCTCCCAAAAGCGCCATTATTGCAACAGTGATCAGTAATCGTTCTATCATTGCTATCAACCCTTCGGCGGACGCGCCCCGGGAAAGGTGCCTGTAACGGGGGCATACTTGAACAGTCCGCGAAGCCCAAGTCGATTCATCATATAGTACGTAAAGCAACCGGCACACCACCCGGCAAGACCCGCTGACGCAAGGGTTATGAGCAGCCATACCATGCCCCAACCCGCAACACTCCGGCCTGTTGCTAATAAGTACGTTGCCGTTGATGCCACAATAGTGCCGAACATTGCCGCAAACCGATGGGGTTCCGGGTTGTCGGCGCGAATATCCGGTTTAACGATGTCTGCGGGGCGCAAAATATGACGATATAAAGCGACATAGGGGCCGAAGCTGAGATGCGCTGCTGTTAAGAACAACGCAACAGCTTGAAACGCGACCAATTCCCATCGATTGATGACGAATGCCGTAACCAGCACCGTTATAACTAAAGTCGCGTTGACCCGCAGTTCATTTTGATCTACCGTGCGCGTGTTTAATCTTTCCGTCGCTTTCATCGCAAGATCTCCTGAGTTTTGTACCCCTCCCCAGAGGGGAGAGGGTAGGGTGAGGGGGGACACTTTCTTAACCCGCTACCTTGAATCCCGCAGCAGCAACAGCTTTAGCCATAAGGGCCTGTTCCGCCGAGCCTGCAACCACCGCT
>JBGPHF010000052.1:0-8102 GCA_041484215.1 Nitrospirota bacterium | reverse complement strand
CGGCATCGCGGTCATTTTGGCTTGCGTTGTCCTGCTTGCTTCCGCACCCGCCGCATACCCGTCTTACGACTCCGAAGCCGGGCGCAAGTATACTATCGCCTGCCAGCGCCTGGCGGAACTCAGAAAATCGAGCAAAAAGAAGAGATACCGTTCTTATTGGATGGATTGCATCCGCACGTTTGAGTCGGTAGAAAAGAAATACTCCAAGAGCCCCAGCGCCGGGGACGCCTGCTTCGACCGCGCGGGACTGTACTTCGAACTCTATCAGTTCAATAAATATTCCCGCGATCTCGACAACTCCATTCAAGTCCTCGGGAAATGCCAGTCAACGCATCCCGCTCACGCGAAAGCGCCGCAAGCGCTCTACCGGTCCCTGGAATTGACGCTCGATTTTAAAAAGAATGCGACGGCGGCGAACACAATCTATACAAAGCTCGCCGGGGCCTATCCCTCCAGCGAGTGGACCACAAAGGCAAAGACCCGGCTCGGCATCCCCGAACGAAACAACAAACCGGAACCGGAACTCAGAAAGAAGCCCACCCCGGCCGCAGCAGCGAAAAAAACCACGCAGACGCAGGCCGGAACGGTAAAGAACCTCCGTCACTGGTCCGAAGGCGCCTACACACGTATCGTGATCGACCAGAGCACGCCGGTCAAGTTCCGCGCTCAGGAACTCAAAAATCCCGACCGCCTGGTCTTCGATCTGCTTCATGCGCATATTGCACCCGGGCTGAACAAGGAGCCCCTGTCGATCAACGACGGTCTCCTGAAGCAAGTCCGGATAAACCAGAACGCGCCGGACACCGTGCGGGTCGTGCTCGACCTGGCAAGCATTAAGAGCTATGTGGCATTTCCGCTCCGTGATCCTGATCGGCTTGTCATCGACGTGAATGGAGAAGGTGCAGGCGCGGGCAATGTAACGACGAGCGCTGAAACAGGCTCACCGATCAAGTCGGGCACTCCCAATGGAGTGGAAGCCGTACAAAAAAAAATCATACCGGCTCCTGTTGCGCCGCAGCCTCAATTCGAAGCTAATAATGACGGTGACCGGCTTACGCTGTCAAGACAATTAGGATTAAAAGTAAAAACGATAGCAATCGATGCGGGGCACGGTGGCCACGACCCGGGAGCAATAGGGCAGAGCGGTTTAAAAGAGAAGCATATAACGCTGGATGTGGCAAAACGCCTGGCAGTGCTCGTAAAAGAACGGCTCGGCTGTACTGTGGTGATGACCAGGGACAGAGATGTCTTTATTCCTTTGGATCAGCGGCCTTTCATCGCAAAATCGCATAAAGCGGACCTTTTTATCTCGATCCATGTTAACGCGAATCGAAAAAAGAAAACAAAAGGAATTGAGACTTATGTCCAAGGTCTTAAAGCATCTGACAGAGAAGCGATGGCTACGGCTGCTCGTGAAAACGCCATGTCGCCGAGAACTATCAGCGAGCTCGACGATGAAGTTACAAAAATGCTGAAAGATTTGAAGATAGACAATAAAATAGAAGAGTCGATTCAGCTTGCGGGCACAGTACAAGCCTCGATGGTAAGTACCGTCAAGCCGGTTCAGAAAACGGTAGTAAACCACGGGGTAAAAAGCGCATTTTTCTACGTGCTGATGAACACGAATATGCCGAGCATCCTTGCGGAAATAGGTTTCATCAGTAATCCGGAGGAGGAGAAGCTGCTGAAAAAAGATTCCTATAAACAGGCAATTGCAGAGGCTTTATACCAGGGTGTAAAAAAATACGTAGATGCCCGTTCGCCGCAAATGATGGGTATATGATTACTTCTTACTCCCGTCCTCCGAAGCTTTTCCGCTGTTCGAAATCAAGTACGCATCGATGAACTGGTCGAGCTCGCCGTCCATCACGGCGTTCACGTTCCCCGACTCGACGCCCGTGCGGTGGTCCTTGACCATCTGGTAGGGCTGGAACACGTAGGACCTGATCTGGCTGCCCCAGGCGATGTCCTTCTTCTCGCTCACCAGCTTTCCGAGCTTCTCTTCCTGTTCCTTTTTCCGGAGTTCGTACAATCTCGACCGGAGCACCTTCATAGCGACGTTCTTGTTCTTGAGCTGTGAACGCTCGTTCTGGCACTGGACCACGATGTTGGTCGGCAAATGCGTGATGCGCACGGCGGAGTCGGTCTTGTTCACGTGCTGTCCGCCGGCGCTCGAAGCGCGGTACGTGTCGATGCGCAGATCCTTTTCGTCGATATCGACGTCGATGTCCTCTTCTACTTCCGGGTAAACGAAGAGCGAAGCAAAAGACGTGTGCCTGCGTTTGTTCGCGTCGAACGGGGAGATCCGGACGAGGCGGTGGACCCCGGCTTCGGCCTTCATCCTGCCGTACGCGTAGTTGCCGGAGACCGTGAAGGTAACGGACTTGACGCCGGCTTCTTCGCCGTTTTGATAGTCGAGGATGTCGGTCTTATAGCCGCGCTTTTCGGCCCAGCGCAAATACATGCGCATGAGCATCTCGGCCCAATCCTGGGCCTCGGTCCCTCCGGCGCCTGGGTGGATCGACACGATCGCGTTCGACGCGTCCTGTTCCCCGGACAGGAGCGCCGCCACCTCCGTTGCCGCAAGATCCTTCAGTACGCCGGTGATTTCCCGTTCCAGTTCGGCGCGCATGGATTCGCCGCCCTCTTCCGAAGCAAGCTCGGCCATGGCATCGAGGTCGCTTAGGCGCACGGCGAGCGCCTGCCAGTCTTTGAGTGCGCGCTCGATCGCGCCCTTTTCCTTTAAGACGGCGTTCGCTTTGTCTTTACTGTTCCAGAAACCGGTGGTTTCCGTGAGGAGGGTGAGTTCGGCTAATTTCGATTCCTTGGCCGGGGTGTCAAAGATGCCTCCGCAGGGTCTCTAACCTGTTCCTGAGGCCATCCAGTTGCTGTTTCAGGTCCTCTACAAGCATTGTGTTTCTCCTGGTTCTTCTTTTTTCGGCATCGTGAGTTATTCCAGTGCCGGGTTCGCTCGTGAAAAATTATAGCATAGAGGCAGAGAAAATAAAAGACAAAGAAGCGTTTTAACCGCGTTTCTTTCCGGGAACCGGCAGGAGCAGGAGAAAACTCAGAATCAGACAGGCGTAGGAAAAAATATCCCCCTGGCGAGTATAAAAGCTGCTTGTGCTGCCCGGCGTCACGCTTCTCGTGAGGCAGGCCTCGGTGAAGATGGCCGATGCGGCCAGGATGCGGCCTTTCGCGTCGATGAATCCCGATACGCCCGTGTTTGCGGCGCGGGCCACAGGCACGCGGTTTTCCACGGCCCGGAACACGGCCATGGAAAAATGCTGGTACGGCGCGGCGCTTTTCCCGAACCAGGCGTCGTTCGTGATCGTCGTGATAACGTTCGCCCCGCGTTGAACGAACTTCCGGACCAGATCGGGGAATATGATCTCGTAGCAGATCAGCGTGCCGACCTTGACTGTCTGTTTGGGCACGGACATGACGGTATACTCAGTTCCCGCCTCGAAATCGCCGATGGCCTGTACCATTTTCTCTATGAAGAACAGCAGGTCCTTGAGCGGAACGTATTCTCCGAACGGGACGAGGTGAAGTTTGTGGTATGAGGCGAGCACCTGGCCTTCTCCCGAGAGCAGGAACGCCGAGTTGTGGAGAACGACGGACCGGGGCTGTCTTATTTCGTACGTGGGACTGCCGAAAAGCAGCGGGACGTTGGTTTTTTTCACGAACGCCGCGAGTTTCTCCGTGAGCGCCCGGTCCTTGGGGTTTAATCCGGTAAAGTAAAACGGTGTCGCGGTTTCGGGCCAGACCACGAGGCTGGGACGCTCCTTAAGCGCCTCACGGGTAAGCCGCTCGTACACCGAGATCGTCCCGGCCTGGTAGGCGGGGTCCCACTTTTTGTCCTGTTCGATGTTTCCCTGCACCACCGAGATCGTGATCGCCCCCGGTCCCTCGGGTTCGCCAAGGCGCATCAACCCGTAGCCCAGAACGAGCGACGTGATGAGAGCGGCGACCGCGAGTCCGGCGTATCTCTTTTTATCGATGATGAATTCAGCGAGCGCCGTGTTCACCAGGACGATCAGAAACGACACTCCGTAGACGCCGGTCACGTCGGCTATTTGAACGAGCGGCAAGGTTCGGTACTGCGAATATCCCAGGAGCGACCAGGGGAAGCCGCTGAAGACATACGTTCGCGCGAGTTCGAGGGCGGTCCACAAGGCGGGCGCGGCGAGGATCAGTAATGCCGGCCGGCTGCTCCTCAGGAAACCGATACCCGCCCCGAACAGGGCAGGGTAAAGGGCCAGGTATGCGCAGAGCGAAAGCGTGATGAGAGAGGCGGGCACGAGGGGGATGCCGCCGTAAAAGTGTACGGAATTCTCGACCCAGAAAACGGTGCCGGCGAAAAAAACGAGACCGGTAATGCCGCCCAGCCAGAAGCCGGTTTTCACGGTTTGGCCGTTGACGGCCAGGAGAAGCGGCACGAGGGAGACCCATACAAGAAAAGGAAGATTAACAGTGGGAAAAGCCGCGGCGAGCAGCGCGCCCGAGGCCGCCGCAAGCGCCGCCATGCGGAGGTTCATGCTATTTGGCCGCCTTTTGCTCCTGCATCCAACGGAGAAGCCCTTCTTTCATGGCGCTGTTGATGTTTGTTTCAACAGACGGCGCGGAGAGCGTTGCGTGCGGCTGGGGCTGCCGAGGCTTGTGCATCACCGGTTTAGCAGCCGGTTTGGCCTTCTGAACCGCTTGCACGGGCCTGGCGACAAGCGCGGGTCGTTTCTGTTCCTCTGCTGCAAGCGCCTGGAGGCTGGAAACGGCGTGGCGGTAGACGATCTCCCGCTTTTGGCCATCCATGACGATTACGTAGCTGTCGAAGGCCTTGATTTTTCCGGAAACGCGTATCTTGTTTTGGAGCGTGACGGTCACGGGCTTGCTTTCTTCGTGGTAGGCGGCGAGCATTTTATCGAGGAGATTTGTTTCCATCATTTCACCCTAGCGGTTTATCGTGGTGATCGAGTGCTTATAGTACAAATGTTGCTTGCCGCCTTCTCTGAGAAGAATGGTAAAACTGTCGTAGGCCTCGATCGATGCCTTGATGCGCTGCCCGTTGATGAGGAAAAGAGTGAGAAACTGATTTTCTTTGATGGCCTTATCGAGGAATTCCTGCTGGATATTCGGTCTGCCCGGAGCGGGTTCTGCCGCGGCTGTCGGGGACCCGGAGGAATCCGGCGTTGCGGAGTGCGGCGGAGCCGTGATAATCGGGTGCGGAGCGGAGATGAACGAAATCTCCTGTTTCAGCAGCGTGACGATCTTTCCGTTCTCCTCGATATTGAACTCGTACCGACCGATATCGCGGATAACGCCTTCGTGCTCGGTTTTATTCATCTGGCCGATACGGAGTTTGACGCTGTTTGCTTGAGCCTGGAACAGAAACTGCGGTTCGATGGCTTGCC
Organism: Nitrospirota bacterium; assembly: GCA_041484215.1. Classification (GTDB taxonomy): domain Bacteria; phylum Nitrospirota; class UBA9217; order UBA9217; family UBA9217; genus JBGPHF01. Next base: position 2,691 of record JBGPHF010000052.1, on the reverse strand, counting down.
GGGACTCTTCCTTCAAAACTTCCATTGGAGAAATCATATAGTAAATCTATCGCTTTTGCAAGGGGTTTTTATGTGTTGACTTTTGCCCGCGTATGCCATATTATTTTCCACCATGTATGAACTGATGATTGAATCCAAATTCGCCGCGGCCCACCAATTGCGCGGGTACCAAGGCAAGTGCGAGAAGCTCCACGGTCACAACTGGCGCGTGACCGTTGCCGTCACCGCTGAACGGTTGAACGATCTGGGGCTTGCCGTAGACTTTCTCGACCTCAAAAAATCTCTGCGGGAGGTGCTTGACCAGCTCGAGCACACTTTTTTGAACGATATCTTCCCCTTCACCCAGATCAACCCTTCCTCGGAAAACCTGGCCAAGTGGATCTACGATACCATCGCGAAGAAGATCAACGACGATGATCTCGAAGTCAGCAGCGTCACGGTATGGGAGTCGGACACCGCGTCCGCCAGTTACTTCGAATAACCGCTGTCAAATAATTTAAGAAGAGCAGTAGTTTCAACCGCGCAGGCGCCAGGGACGCAAGGAACAGCAGTGCGTTCCGGCGTGCCAATCGGCGTTTTTTGAGGTTGTTCTGCTGATTTTGAGGGCCTGCCATGAACAAGCACGTTGCCGAGAAAATTCTCTTTCTGCTAAAAGAACTCAAAGTGTCCGAGGCTGACGTTTTTCTGCGGGCCTCCACAGCCACCACGGTCGAAGTAAAAGACCAAAAGGTGGATGCCTTCGAACGCGCGAGCGACATCGGCGCGGGCCTGCGCGTGCTCGTGAACGGCCGGCTGGGCTTTGCCTTTACCACGGACCTGTCGGCGCCGGCGCTCAAGACTCTTACGAAGGCCGCGGTAACGAATGCGCAAAATACGGCACCCGATCCGTTTCTGTCCATACCCCCCAAGGAGCGGAATCCGTTGCAGCCGGTCGACACTTACGACCCCGAGCTCGTCAACCTGAGCGAAAGGGAAAAGATCGACCGCGTAATGGCCATGGAGCGCGAAGCCTATGGAGTCGATCCTCGGATCAAGCGCATCCGCAAGGCCCAGGCAAGCTTCTCGGAAACCCAGACCGTCATTCTGAATACGAACGGAGCGGAGGTGTCTTACCGCAGCACGGCCTGCTCATCGAGCATCGAGGTCGTTGCCGAGGACAAAGGGGAATCCCAGGCAGGCTCCGAATTCGACGTGAACCGTTTTTACCGCAAGCTCATGATCGAAGAAGTGGGGCGGCGGGCCGCTCAGCGGGCGCTCGACCTGCTCGGGGCGCGCCACATCGATTCCATAAAAGCGCCCGTCATTCTGGAATGCACGGTTGCGCAGGAATTTCTGTCGATGATTGCGAGCGGCTTCTCGTCGGAAAACGCGCAGAAGAAAAAGTCTCTCTTTATCGGCAAATTGGACAAGGAAGTGGTTTCGCCGATCATCACGGTAAATGACGATGGCCTGCTCGAACAAGGGCTCGGGACCGCGCCGTCCGACGACGAGACCGTGCCGATGAAGAAAAAAACCGTCATCGATAAGGGCAGACTCGCTTTGTTCCTCTATAATACGTATACGGCCAATAAAGACAAAACGGTTTCGACGGGGAACGGCATGCGCGGCGGATTCAAGGGCGTCCCCGGCGTGGGCGTCACGAATCTCTATATCGAGCCGGGAAAAGATTCGCTCGATGCTTTGATCGCTTCCGTGGGCAAGGGCTTGTTCGTTACCGAGGTCATGGGCATGCATACGGCGAACGCCATCTCGGGCGACTTTTCCGTGGGCGCCACGGGTTTCTGGATCGAGAAGGGGAAAAAGGCCTATCCGGTGCGCGAGCTCACGATTGCCGGGAACATCCTGGACCTGATGAAAAATGTTTCAGCCGTGGGCAGTGATCTTCGTTTCTCCGGCAGGATCGGCAGTCCGTCGCTTCTGGTGAAGGAACTGTCTATCGGCGGGAAATGAGAACCGTGCGTCGGGAAACCTGGAAGGGTTGGTAAAAGAGTGAGAAAACGGCTCTACATCATCAGCCTCATGATCTTGCTGATCGGTTCGGGCAGCGCGGTCTTGCTGTATCAAAACGCTCTGCACGAGGCGAGCGATGAATCGCGCTATGAGATCATCGGCGGTTTCGTGTATCCCGCGCATGGAGAAAATTCCAAGAAGTATGTGCATGATTTGCAGCTTTATGGCGGGCAAACATCGATGCTTGCCGACGAGTTTATGCGCTGGTTCGCGGGCTTATGGCACGGGAAAATGCTCGCCTATACGACGGCCTGTATTGCCTTCGTTCTCTCTTTTGTCCTCTACGTAATCGCCAACAATTTGCCGGACGGGCGAGGCAAGCCGCAAAGTTCATAATGAAAATAACCGGGACCAAGCTGGGTTTGGAGGCTGAAAAGGTTTATTCTGAACAGCGGATTCTCTCAGAGATTTTAATGTGTTTGCCTATCCCTCGTACGGTATCGGGTCCTTCACTCCCGCCTCTTTGAAGCCTTTCAACCGCAACGCGCAGCTCTCGCATTTTCCGCAGGCCTTCTCGCTCGCCTGATAGCAGCTCCAGGTGAATCGGAAGGGCGCCCCCAGTTCGATGCCTTTTTTTACGATCTCCGATTTTTTCAGGTGGATGAGAGGGGTGACGATTTCGATACGGGTTTCAGGCTTGGTCCCCATTTCAATGGCTTTGTTGAAGGCCTGGTAGAATAT
>JBGPHF010000051.1:0-8227 GCA_041484215.1 Nitrospirota bacterium | reverse complement strand
CCGCAGTTGTAGGCGGCGAGGACCGTGGCCCAGTCTCCGAACATCTGGTGCAGTTCCTTCAGATACTCGATGGCGGCTTCCGTGGCCTTCGCGGGGTCGAGGCGTTCGTCGATCCAGGCGTTTCTCTTGAGTCCGAACTTGTATCCCGTGGAAGGAATGAACTGCCATAATCCGAGGGCCCGCGAGCGCGAAAGCGCGCGTACCTTGAACCCGCTCTCGATGAGCGGAAGCCACGAAAGCTCTTCGGGAAGTCCCGCTTCATTCAAGGCCTTGACGATCGGGCCGCGGTACCAACCCGAGCGCTTATAGGACTCGAGGAAAAAGTCCCGCTCGATGGTCTGGAACGACTGGATCTCGCGCAGCACGTGATCGTTCACGACCCGGGGAATCTCGTTCGAAGTGCCTTTGACGGTGGTCTGGCGGGATGCATACAGTTCCATGATCCGTTTCGAGATCAGGAACCGCAGGTCTTCCTTTTGCTGGGTGAGCTTCGGGCTGTTGCCGGAGACTTTCAGGATAAGGGCAAAAGCTTCGTCGAGCGACTCGATTGCCTGGTCCCGGTCGTCCTCTTCCCAGTACTCCTGAGCTGTTTCGGTGAATTCCAGGGCCGCGTCGAGCATGGCTTGCTCTTCATCCACGGGCTCCTTCTTCGCATCCGCAACAGCAGCGTCGATGGGCATGGTGCCGGTGGACACGGAAGCAAGCGCCTCTTCCGAAGCCGGCGTTGTTTCCTGAGAACCGTTCTTTGCGTCCGTTCCGGGCACCGGGTGAATAAGCGCGCAACCCGCAAAAAGAACCAGGAGAGAGAGCAGGAATGTGAGTCTGTATGGAATTCGCTGAATCGTCATAGGAGTAAGTTGAACGGATAATATCCGAAAGCGGCCGAAAATGCAAATTTAAAATAACACGGGGCGCGGGCGGGCTTTGCGATGGACCGGTTGAACTTTGCTCCGGGTTATAGTAAGCTTAGCATAGTGTGTCAAACAGAGAGCAAACATGAATATGAGTGAAAGAAATTTTCGGCGCATCGCGCACTATGCCTGCATCGTCGGGATGCTTGCCCTTTTCGCGGGCTGCGCGGGAAGGCAGGTCCCTTCCGGCGTGCAACCCCGCATCAACGTGCGGGAGCTTGAAAAGCGCATCCATGCCCTCATCAACGAAGAACGAAAAAGACAGGGGTTGACCCAGCTTGCCTGGAACGCCGCCCTCTCACGCATCGCCACAAAACACAGCAGCGACATGGCGAAGAGGAACTACTTCAGCCACCACTCCCCCGAGGGGCACGATTTTTCCTATCGCTACAAACAAGAAGGCTACTCCTGCGCCCTTCCTGTGGGCGACACTATTTACATGGGAGCTGAGAATATATTCCAGAACAATCTATATGACCGTATCGTGTACGTAAACGGCGCGGCGCACTATGACTGGAACAACATGGAGAAGATAGCGGAAACAACAGTCCAGGGATGGATGCACAGCCCGGGGCATAGAAAGAACATCCTCACGCCTCATTGGAGGAGCGAAGGCCTGGGCGTGGCGATCGCTCCGGATGATAAGGTCTATATAACGCAGAACTTTTGTTAGGCCTTTTTATATGCTATAAAATCCATTTCCACGCCGACTTCCTTCGGCAGTCTCGATACCTCGACCGTGGCCCGGGCAGGCGGGTCTGCCGGGAAATACCCTCCGTATATCTCATTCACCGCAGCGAAGTCGGACATGCTCTTGAGATAGACCGTGGTTTTTACGACAGCTGATAAGTCGCAACCCGAAGCCTTCAGGATCGCTTGGGCGTTGTCCAGGACACGTTTGGCCTGGGATTTTATATCGGGATCGAGGACCTTCCCGGTCTTCGGGTCGAGCGGTATCTGGCCTGAGACGAATACGAAGCCGCCCGCCTTAACAGCCTGAGAATAGGGCCCGATAGCCTCTGGCGCGTCCGCTGTTTTGATGACTTTTTTGCTCACAATAACCTCCAGTTAAAGTTTACATTTAAACATCAACTAATTGATTGAAAATAACAATAAAAACTTAAAGTAAACCATCAAACTACATACTGCGCAATAAGCGGCCGGTTGTTTGAAAGAACTTTTTTTGATTACGGTCGAATGCTCCGGAAGTGGTTTTGCCTGCTGCTTGGAACCCGGATGTCGCGTCACGGGAAACCGTACCCTACCCCGTTTTTACCCTTCTTACTCCCAGGACCCCATTGATGGTTTCGATGTTTTTTATGATGCGGTTCAGGTGCTCCACGTCCTTGATGTCGATCGTGAAATTGAGGGTCGCCTGCCTATCCTCGTCCGTGATCGCCTCGGCATGGGTGATATTCGCCTCAGCCGCGCTTATGGATGAAGAAACGCTGGCCAGGAGGCCGGGTTTGTCCTGGGTCTTGACGGTTATCTTGACGGCATGGGCGCCGGACAGGGAATCTCCCCAGGAAACATCGACAAGCCGTTCCTTGTCGAACATAAGCTCTCCCACGTTCGTACAATCGGCGGTATGAACGGAGACTCCCCTGCCCCGGGTTATGAACCCCACGACTTTATCGCCGGGGACGGGACTACAGCACTTGGAGAGATGGATGAGCATGTTGTCCATCCCGCTGATCTTCATACTGCTGCCCGAAGGTCTTTCCGTCTTGTGGGGGGGCTTTTTGGGTATCGGTTCTATATGAGGCCGGTCGGGAGCGAGCTTATTCGCGACCTGGTGCGCGGACACCTTCCCGTAGCCGATGGCGGCAAGCAGGTCGTCGAGCGTGTTATGGGACATGTCGTTGGCCAGTTTGAGCAGTTCCTCGGACTTGAAAATCTTGGACGGGCTGAGCTCGTGCTTCCGGATGTCCTTTTCCAGGAGTTCTTTTCCCAGGAGGATGCTTCTCCGTCGCTCCTCGGTCTTGAGCCAGGCCTTGATCCGGGTGCGGGCCTTCGAGGTCTTGACGAACTTGAGCCAGTCCCGGGAGGGCGTGTGGCCCGCCTGGGACACGACTTCGATTTTGTCGCCGTTATGGAGCACGTGCTTGAGCGGCACGATCCTGCCGTTCACCTTGGCCCCCACGCACTGGTGGCCGACGTCAGTGTGCACGCTGTACGCGAAATCAACGGGCGTCGAGCCCTGGGGCAACTCCTTCACGTCCCCCCGGGGCGTGAAAACGTAGACCACGTCGGGGAACAGGTCGCCCTTCACGGTCTCCATGAACTCCTTGGCGTCCGGAAGGTCGCGCTGCCATTCGAGAAGCTGTCTGAGCCAGGCGAATTGCTGTTCCTCGCGCTGGCTCACGGCCGATTTTTCCTTGTAACGCCAGTGAGCCGCGATACCCTCCTCGGCGAGCCGGTGCATTTCATCGGTGCGGATCTGGAACTCCACGCGTTCTCCCTTGGGGCCGATGACCGTGGTGTGGAGCGACTGGTAGAGGTTGGACTTCGGCACGCCGATGAAATCCTTAAAGCGTCCCGGCACCGGGGTCCAGAGTGAGTGAATGAGGCCCAGGATGGCGTAGCAATTGGTCTTGGTGTCGGTGATGATCCGGATCGCGATCAGGTCGTACACGTCCTCGAAGGCGATCCCCTGCTTCTGCATCTTCTGCCAGATGCTGTAAAAGTGTTTCGGCCTGCCCTTGACCTCGCTCTTGTACCCATGCTCCGCGAGCTGGCCTTTCATGACCTCGATCAGCTCGTTGATGTACGATTCGCGCTCGATGCGGCGCTGCATGACTTTCTGGGCCAGATCGCGATACGCCTCGGGGTTCAGGTACATGAACGAGAGGTCTTCGAGCTCGGTCTTGATCCTCGAAATGCCGAGCCGGTTGGCAAGCGGGGCGTAGATATCGAGCGTTTCCTGGGCAATGCGCTTTTGTTTTTCCGGGGAGAGCGATTCGAGGGTGCGCATATTGTGGAGCCGGTCGGCCAGCTTGATGAGGATCACCCGGATGTCCTTGGCCATGGCAACGACCATTTTGCGGAAGTTATCCGCCTCGCGCTGTTCCCTGCTCTGGAGTTCCATGCGGGAGAGCTTGGTCATGCCGTCCACCAGCATGGCCACTTCCTCGCCGAAGAGCGACTTGATTTCCTCCAGGGTGATGCTCGTATCTTCGATGGTGTCGTGAAGCAGGCCCGCGGCCACGGTGGCGGCATCGAGCTTGAGATTGGCGAGAACGGCGGCCACTTCGATCGGATGGACCAGGTACTGCTCGCCCGAGAGCCGCATTTGTCCCTGGTGGGCCTTGGCCGAAAAGATGTAGGCGCGTCTCAGAAGGTCGACGTCGGCGTCGGGATGGTAATTCTGTATGCGCTCAACTATGTCTTCCAGGCGGACGGCGGGCATTTCTACCTCAATTTCGAAATTCTCATTTCAAAATTAGACATTACGTGTCGCTCTTGATGTCCCTGATATCCAGTTCGACCGACGTTTTCCCGTTCCATGCGTTCAACCGGGGCGTGAACACCGCGGCCAGCAGCGCGCCGTTCCGGACTTGTTTGCCGAGCAGGTGCCCCCGCTTGAATGCGATGGCGTCGAGAGCAACGCCGTTTGCGTCTTTGAGCCGCAGCTTCAGATGCTTGTTGCCCACGATTCGGGACGAAAGCACTTCGAGCCCGCGCGCTCCGATCCGGGGCTCGGGATTCCCCTGGCCGAAGGGAGCGAGGCGCTCCAGTTCCCGCAGGAGCTCGATGGTCAGTTCGTCGAGCCTCGCGGAACCATCGATCGACAGGCTTCGCAGGAACCCTTCGGGGCCCACGCTCTCCAGAACGAGCGAGCTCAAGCGGTCGCGGAACCGGGGAATATTTTCCTCGGCAATGGAAAAACCGGCCGCGTACTTATGCCCGCCGAACCCCAGGAGCAGGTCCGAGCACTGCGACAAGCCATGATGGAGATCGAACCCGGAGATGCTCCGCGCCGAGCCCTTGCCCACGCCGTCTTTCATGCTGATGAGCGCCGTGGGACGGTAAAATTCTTCGACGACCCGCGAGGCCACGATCCCGATAACGCCCGGGTGCCAGTTCGCCGAGGACAGGACAAAAGCCCCGGTTGCTGAAAGGTCGTGCTGCTCGCAGAGCTGTTTTGCCTCCCCGGTGATGCCCTCTTCCACGGCCTGGCGTTCTCTGTTCACGGCATCGAGTGTTTTCGCCAATTCCAGGGCTTCCTGCCTGGACCCGGTTGTAAGGAGCCGCACCGCAGCGTCAGCCCGCTCCAGGCGCCCGCTGGCATTGATCCTCGGCGCGAGCGTGAAGCCCACGGCGCCGCAGCCGATTTTTTTCCCGTCCAGTCCCGAAACTTCCTTGAGCGCCGCGATGCCGGGCCGCTGATTTTCCGTGGCGGACGACAGGCGGTCAAGCCCGTGTTTGACCAGCACCCGGTTTTCTCCGGTGAGCGCGCCCACATCGGCCACCGTGCCGAGCGTGACCAGATCGAGATACGAAACCAGCCGTTCATCGGACGCGCTCACGTCCAGAAGCGCCTGCGCCAGCTTGAAGGCCATGCCCACGCCGGTGAGGCCGCTCACCCGCTCGCGCGTGGTAAGGGGTACGTCCGCGCGGAGCAGCGATGGATGAAGAACGGCGTATGCGCCGGGGAGGATAGGACCGTTTGAGTCGTTTGAACCGTTTAACTCATGGTGATCGGTGACGATCAGGTCCAGACCGAACGAGCGGGCCGCCTCTGCTTCACCGCGGTTCGTGATGCCGCAGTCCACCGTGATGACAAGCTTCGCGCCGGCGGCATTAATTTTTTCGAGCGCACCGCGATTTAAACCGTAGCCTTCCGACACGCGGTCCGGAATATAGTACCCGGATTCCGCGCCCATTTCCCTGAGCGCCAGGTACAGAAGCGAAGTTCCTGTCACGCCGTCAACGTCGTAGTCTCCGTAAACCACGATTTTTTCGCGGCCCGACACGGCCTGCCGTATCCTGTCGACGGCACTGGCCATTCCCTGAAAAATGGAGGGATCGGACAGCGAGTCCAGGCCGCAGGCGAGAAAAGACCGCGCCGCGGCAGGATCGGCGATGCCCCTGCTTGCCATGATGCGGGCCACGAGCGGATGCAGGCCTTCAGCCTCGGCAAGCAATGTTGCCGCGCGTTCGTCCGTTTTTGCAAGCACCCACTTCATGCGTCAGCTGCTCCCTACCGCTTCTCTTCTTTTCTCCCCGAATCCTTGTCCTCTGGCGAGTCGGTCAGGCCCTTCTTGAACCCCTTGATGGCCTTTCCAAGGCCCTCGCCGAGCTGCGGCAACCGGTTCGCCCCGAAAATTACCAGCACAATGACGAGAATAACGAGCAACTCCGGCATTCCTAATCCGAACATACTGCCTCCTTGTATTCTTGCGGCGTATTGAGATTGACAAACGACCGCCTCCGGGAATCAAAACGGTCTATTTCTTCTTCCGTGACATAGCGAACACGGAGCTCCGGCAGAAGGCCCTGGATTCTCCGGTCGTCTTGTTGAATGCGGGTTTCGATCACCCGCAGAAGCCTCTTTCGGTAGACGGCGTGAAGCGGCTCGCAATAGGCCCCGATCCTCGGGAGCACCACGTCGTAGTCAGGGGCCAGGCCGCCCATATACGAGAGCAGGCCCGGGTTCAGGAACGGCATATCGCAGGCAACAACCACGTTGTACTCGTCCCGCGAACTGCAAAGCCCGGAATAGATCCCCGTCAAGGGGCCGCTCTTATCGAGCGCATCCGTTATGACTTCAACGTCGTATGCCGCGTACGCGTCCGGCGCGTTCGTCACGACGATGATACGGTCGGCGACCCGGCGCAGAACGCCGAGAATGCGTTCGATTATGGGAAGCCCGGCCACGTGCAAGAACGCTTTATCGGTTCCCATGCGCCTGTTTTCTCCGCCCGCAAGAACGATACCGGTCATGGTTAAAATTACAGCATTTGCAGAAGAGTGTCAACTGAGAACTTCTGTTTTTTCATAAAGATATCGGCAAAAGGCCGGCTCGTGCGCCTTCGCGCAGGATCTTTCTCCAGGCGACTAGCAGCTGCCGGCCAACGGTTTCATACTTGTAAGGAGCAGCCGCGCGTGTTACAATAAGCGCGTGATAAAGAGAATCGCGGTACGTCCATTTCTGTATGCAGTGCTCATCCTGCTGGCTTTAACGGCATGTTCCCGACAGCCGGTCTACCCTTCCCCGGCCCTATCAGGACGCAACGCCGTCATCGACGTTGGCGCGCTTAAACCGGAGGTCCCTCAGTTTTTCACCTATTCGTATAAGGGCAAGAACATCAGTTTTTTCGTGATCAAACTGAACGCGCAGGTGCTGTCCTTCCTGGACGCCTGCGCAAGCTGTTATCCCCACAAGATGGGCTACCGATCTGAAGACAGCGCCGTGATCTGCCGGGAATGCAATTTGAGATTTTCCGTGTATAAGCTCAAGCAGGGTATCGGCGGATGTTTCCCCATTCATATCGAAAGCAGTTCTGAAAAAGGCAGGTATCTCATCCCGTTGGAATCTCTGGAAGCCCACGCGGACAAGTTTTAACCTCCGGAGTTCGTCCCAATAATTCTCCCGCGCCAAGACCCGAATTGCCTGCCTCAAACTTCTCAAAACGCCTACTTATCTCAGTCTTTCGGATGACAACCCTTATTCATCGTCCGCGCACATCTGATAGAATTAAATCGTACAGGGAAGCTGCACCAAGGGTTATCCCTGATACGTGGAGGTGAACCATGAAAACTTTGCACATGCACGGCTCGTTTTATGACCTCGAAGACGAACCCACCCGCGTCACGACAAAGCTCCTCTTGGGCATCGTGGGCATCTGGTTTATTGCCGCTCTCGTCGGCGGCATGACAGGCCTGTTCTCTCATCCCAATGAGCCGCCGCTGTACGTGGGGCTCTTCATTCTCGCGCCCATCCTCGGCTTTACCCTGGCGTATCGGGCAAGCACGCAGGTACGGCACGCATTGGATGCGGTCCCGCTCAGGCTGATCACCCTTGCGCACGTAGTGCGTTTCGTGGGCATAGGCTTCGTGATCGGGGTGAGCGCTAACGTGCTGCCGGCGCAATTCGGCTATCCCGCGGGGTGGGGCGACGCGATCGCGGCGTTCCTGTGTCTGCCCCTGGCCTGGGCGATCGGGCAAAAGCAGTATTCCCCGCGAATGCACACGCTCTTTGTCGCGTGGAATATTTTCGGGATGATCGATCTCGTTACGGCCGTCACGCTCGGCATCCTGTATTCACCCAGCTCGTTCGGCCTGCTCAGGACGGGTATTTCGACCGGGCTCTT
>JBGPHF010000050.1:0-8360 GCA_041484215.1 Nitrospirota bacterium | reverse complement strand
TCGTCCACGAGCCGGTAAAAAATTTTTGGGTCGGACAAGTTGCCGTAAAGGGGGAGGAGCGGCATCATCCGCTGAAGGATATGGGGCGGATGCGGCGCGGCTACTTCGGGCAGCTGGTTGATCATCAGGCGAAGAAGGTTCGACCCGGAGCGCTGCGTTCCGATCATAAAAACAGGCATCATGGGTAGAACCCTCGTGGGGGTATTGTTATCGCGTGTCCGGTCTGCATCGACACCATATTACCATAAATTTCTTTTTCAGTACAGAAGAAGACCGACTACTCCCGCGACGGGGATGATCCAGACAACCTCCACTTTGAAGCGTAGCAGGGACACGAGGGTAGTGCCGAAGATCAACAGCGAAACCCAGTTTAGCGGGGACGTGAGGCCAACCACAACGGAGGCGGCAAAGATCATGCCGATGACCGCGGGCCTGATGCCCCGGAGTCCCGCCTTGATGGTCTCCGACCGTTTGATGAGGTCGAGAAACCTGGTGCTCACGAGCATGACGACGGCGGGCGGTGTAAAGATCCCGATCGTTGCCGCCGCGGCCCCGAGGACTCCGGCGACTTTGTACCCGAAGAACGCCGCGCTGATGAGGATGGGGCCGGGCGTGACCTGGCCGAGCGCAATGCCGTCGATGAACTCCTGACGGGTTACCCAGCCGTACCCGTCCACGACGGTCCGTTGGATCAGGGGGATAAACACATACCCGCCTCCGAAGAGCAGTACGCTCATGCCTGCGAAGGTGATGAGCAGCTTTCCCGCCAAAACCGCGTTTACGCTCAGAAAGGGCGTGGAAACAGCGGGGAGGGCCAGCAGGACGGGCAATTTTTTATCCGTGACTTTGTCTTTCGCGGGTTTCGTTGTAGGGGCGCTGTCCGTCGCCTTCGCGGGGGCCTTGCGGTGAAAGAGGACCCATCCGGCGAAGCCCGCGGCGGCGATGATTGCCACCGTGATAAAGAAGCCTCCGACTCCGAGCAGGAGTCCGAAGGCGGTCAGGGCAATGAGCGCCTCGGGTACGCCCTTGATGGATTTGACGCTCATATTCCATGCCGCGGTCAGGATGATGGCGGTGACCGCCGGGATGAAGCCCATGAAGAACCTGCTCACCGCGGGCATCTGCCCGTACGTGAAATACGCGTAGCTCAAGGCAAGGATAAGGAGAAAGGACGGCAGGATAACCGCAAAGGCGGCGACCAGCGCCCCGAGGACGCCGCGCACCCGGTAACCCACGTAGGCCACGACATTGACCGCAATGGGACCCGGCAGGATGGTGGCGAGAGAAATGCCGTCGAGCATGTCCTCGGGCTTGAGCAGTTTCTTTCGCTCCACAGCGTAGTTCTGCACCACCGAGATCAGCGCCATGAACCCGCCGAAGGCCGTGCTGCCGATTTTCAAAAAGGTCCATAACAAGGTCCAGAGAGAAATGTTTTGCGCCGCTTCATCGCGGGCGGGTGGTGAAATGTCGGATTTTTGCATGAGCATCTCCTTGTCGCTGTTAAACTCCCTCGCCGACTTTGACGAACCCTTTTTCCACGAGGTGGTGAAAAATTTTTCTTGCGCTTTGCTCCGGCGAGGACTCGACCGTGTTGATGACGAGTTCCGGGGCCGCGGGCATTTCATAGGGGTCATCCACTCCGGTGAACCCCTTGATCTTGCCTTGTTTCGCCATGGCGTACATGCCCTTGACGTCCCTGATTTCGCACACTTCGATGGGCGTGTCGATGAATACCTCCATGAATTTATCGTCCCCGATCATGGCCCGTACTTTGTCGCGCGCGATGGTGTAGGGGCTTATGAGCGAACAGAGCACGACGCCGTTGTGCTTGACCACTTCCGCGGCCACGAAACCCACCCGGATGATGTTGGTGATGCGATCTTCCTTGGTGAAACTCAGGCCCTTCGTCAGGTGCGTCCGCACGCGGTCGCCGTCGAGCATGGTCACCTTCTTGCCTTTGGCCATCAGCATCGGGGCGAGAATGTCCGCGATCGTCGATTTGCCCGAGCTCGGCAGCCCCGTGAGCCAGACGCAGAAACCCCGTTTGGTCTTGGGCGGATTGACTTCGTGGAGGATGTGGGCGATCTCCGGCCGGGTAAACCACTCCGGTAGTTTGCGTTCACTGGTCCAGGAGTCTTCGATCACTTTTGTCCCCGAAAGAGAGATGTATTCCTTCCGGTCGCCGGTCACCGCTTCCATGTCTTCGTAGGCGTCGTCCTTGGGCACGTAGACCATTTTCCGGAACGGAATCAGCTTGACGCCGATTTCCCGCTCCGATTCCCTGAACAGTTTTTGAATGTGAAAAGCGTCGTAAAAGTGTTTTCCCTGGCCGTCTTTGCCGGGGATGACGTTGTCCCTGCCCACGATCAAATGGTTTACTCCGTAGTTGCGGTTGATGATGCCGTGCAAAAGCGCCGCGCGGGGGCCCACCATCCTTACGGCCATGGGAAGAAGACCGAGGAGCGTCCTGCTTGCGTCGTAATAATTTTTTACCAGAGTGATGTAGCACCGGACCCGGGTGTAGTCGTCGATATAGCCCCGCTTCGTGATGCCGACCACGGCGTGAATCAGGAGCGAGGCATTTAACTCTTCCATCGCCTGTTTCGTGAGCGCCTCATGGGAGCGGTGCATGGGGTGGCTCGGTTGGAAGCCGATCACGTTGTTGTAACCCATTTCTTCCAGCGCCCGCCTTACTTCCGCCGGCGTTTTTCGCAGCTCCGGAAAATCGTAGTGCACCGGGAGTTCGGGGAGCACGAGGGGACCGGAGAGGTAGTACTTTCCCCAGGTGTACATCTCCGATACCAGGGCATGGCGCGAGTCCACGGTCCCCGCCACGTCCCGGGCCTCCTCCTCAAGGTCCCAGGAGTATATTTCGTCGATTTTCATGACCGCAAGGATGCTGTTTTCCGTGCTCCGAAGCGCGATCTCTTTTCCGACATCGAGGCCCTTCACACTCTCGACGGGAAGCGTGATGGGAACGGGGAAGAACGTTCCGTTTGCAAGGCGCATGCTCTTCAAGACCGAGCGATAATCTTTTTCCCCCATGAAGCGGTCAAGAGGGGACAGAGCGCCCACGGCGAGGAGTTCGAGGTCGCATTGGGAACGATAGGAAATCTGCACGGAAGGAAGAAATTTTGCCTTCTCGTTCAGATCGTACCGTTCTTTTTCATCGGCGATGATGCTGACCAAGTCCCCGCCGTACGGAGAGATGAGACGCGTTTTTTGCGTCGATTCAGACATAGCGATTTCCTCGTAAAGCCAGAAAGTTCGGGTTCAGCAGGCTGACCTTGTTGTAGCGCAGGGGCCGCCTGGATTCAAATTCCAAAACCCGGCCTCCCGCTTCTTCAACGATGATCTGGCCTGCGGCGGTGTCCCACTCCATGGTCGGGCCTATCCGGGGATAGACTTCCGCCCGGCCTTCGGCCACGAGACAAAATTTGAGGGAACTGCCGCGCGATACCACTTCGATTTCCCCGTATTTTTTCGTCATCATTTCGATATAGTGTTCGAGTTCTTTTGTCGCGTGGGAGCGGCTCCCCACGACGGTCAGGGAGTTCTTATGTTCAGGGAGGGGCAGTCTCTCCGTTTTGCCTTGCTCGACGCGGAACGCTCCCGCGCCTTTTTCCGCGTAGTAGACTGAGCCCGTCACCGGGAGGTAGATGACCCCGAGCACGGGCTCGCCGTTTCTGATGAGGGCGATATTGACGGTAAAGTCGCCTGCTTTCTTGACGAATTCCTTGGTGCCGTCCAAGGGGTCCACGAGCCAAAACTGGCCCCAGTTCTTTCGGTCCTCATAGGGGATGCCTTTCCCCTCTTCGCTCAGGACGGGGTAGGAAAAATGCGCCCCGAGATAGGAGGCGATAAGGTCATGGGAGTTTTTGTCCGCGGCGGTCAGCGGGCTCTTGTCCGCTTTTTGCTCTACTGTGAAGTCGGAATTATACACGGCCATGATTGCCTCGCCGGCGCTCCGCGAAAGCTCGATAAGTGATTGAATCCGGGTGGCGTCGCCAGTTGGCATCAAATTGCCCTCATGCTTTCTTGCCGATAAATCATAAAAACACGCTTCATGGTAACTTTAGTATCATTATATCGCATATTCCCCCGATTGGATTTAGAAAACCGGAATCTCTCTCATTTTTACAGTGGCAAGCGAAATGAGAGGGTAAAAAAATTACTGTGAAGGCGCAGTTCCGGTATCACTCCGGGTTGTTTTATTGATAAACGCTTCAATCGCCTTTCTTGACGCGGGATTCATGTCCGTAAACATTACCCCGTATCGGTTGCTCTTCGACCCCGTCTCCGGCATGGTCCTGACGACAGCTCCGTGCGCGCCGACTTTGGTCCCATCGGGAAGATAGAATGAACAGACCACGCGGTCTGTCGTCCCGAGGTTTTCCTCGGCCTTGATGAGCAATCCGGTGGCGCTGATGTCCACCGAACTGCACAAAAAAGTCCGGTTCCCGCTTGTCCCCTCGACGACGACGTTGAGAATGACGCGGTAGGCGCGCCTCGGCGCTACATCGAGGAGTTCTTGCACTTTCCGGGACAGGGCCGATGGGTCACGGAGGGAGGTCACGACCACGTCGGGGCCGCAGCGGGCACTGCGCTCCCGATGGCCCGGGCTGTCCTCGCAGATGAGCACGGTGATGACGGAACGCAGTTCCCGGCTCTGACGAATCACGGAAAAAAGCGATTCGCAGCTCAATCCGGGCAGACCAAAGGACGTCAGAATAAGGTCGGCCTTGTGCTCGATGTGCAGTCGCAGCACGTCATCATTGGTTTCCGCCGTTAAAACGGCGATGTCCGAGCGGGAGAATAAACCGGGGTCCCGCATGAGGAAATGCTTGAGGTTATCGAGGATAAGTATTTTTTTCACAGCAGGCCTCGCAAAGAACAGTCGCTCCCCTGGGTGGAGAGGGAGAGCGTGTCGGGCAGCAAATACGTCTAGTATAGCATCAGCGCGCCGTTTGCGTATGTTTTCTTTCTCTTCTTTACAATCCGTACCTGTTATGCTAAGAAATGACCCATGAAGAAACTCCCCGCGGCGGCAGGGCGCTGTACATGTTATTCTTGTCACGCCTGTTTACGCCGGCCGGGCCGCTTCAGGGTAGTATTTTTCCGGCATCCCTGGACGGAACCCGCTATCGGTGGTATCATGTTCTAATACAATCGCGGCCGTTAAAGAAGGCAGCCGGGAGGAGGAGCTTCCGCCCGGCCGGAGACAAATGAAAATACACAAAAGACTCATAGTGCTGGTTGGCCTCGGGATGTTGCTCGTCATGACGATCACGGTCCTGTCGCTCCAGGACATTACCGCCGCTTTCACCCACACGCTGAAAGGGATGGGCCAGATATCCTCCGAATTTAATCGGATATGGGACGTCGAAAAAAATATCAAAGATATGGCTCTTGCGGCGCACAATTACGCGGAAAGCGGCGACTCCCGATATCAGGCTTCCTTCGACACCTCCTCTCACGACGCGGACCGAACGCTCGGCGAACTGGGCAGCATTCGCGACAGCGACCAAGAGAAGACGATTCTCGCCTCACTGACGTCGGAGCTGGAACGGATGAAGCTTGTTGCCGGTCGGATATTCTCCCTGACGCCTCCCGGCGGACGAAAAATGCCGGCTGAACGATTGCTCGCCGAATTGGACGTCATCGTCTTGTCAGCTGAAAACACAATCGGCAAATACGAATCGGTAAACGCGGGACAGATGGACGCCATTCTCGCCGATATTCACCGGGAAAAGGTGAGGACAAACATCCTTTTCCTCATCATTCTGTTCACGTCCGTCACGTTCCTTTTTTTCTTCGGTGTGTATCTCCATCGCAAGGTGTCCGTGCCGCTGAACGAGCTCTGGGAAGGCACCGAAGAAATCAGCAGGGGCAATCTGGATTTTCAAATGCGGACGCACGACCAGGGCGATATCGCCCAGCTTGGTGGGCGATTTAATGAGATGACCCTGCGGCTGAAAGAGTCTTACGCCGACCTGGAGCAGAAGCTTTTAGACCGCACTCACGCGCTCGCGGCGCTCGACGACGTAGCGCTCACCCTGAGTCAGGCGGGCACGCTAAAGGATGTCCTGGATAAATCGCTGGGCAAAATTCTCGACAGCCTCGCGGGCATCCAGCCAAAAGGGGGAGTGTTCCTCTGCGATCAGACGGGGGAGAGCTTGAGCCTGGTGTCGCACCGGGGGCTTCCTGCCGATTTTGTCCAGCGCGAGGCCATGATCAAAATGGGCGAGTGTCTCTGCGGCATGGTCGCCCAGAGCGGAGAGCTCCTGTATACGCAGAACAGCTGTGAGGACACGAGACACACGCGCCTTCCCGGGGAGGAGAGTCATTCGCATATCATTATCCCCATGAAGTCGCGCGGCATCGTGTTGGGCGTCATCTTCCTCTATCCCCAAAAAGATTTTGCCCTCAAACCATCGGATGTGCAAATGCTGGACGCAGTCGGGGCCCAGCTGGGTATGGCCGTCGAAAACTTCCGGTTTTACGCCGAGGTAAAAGAGTCGAGCGAAAAGTTCTGGGACCTCTTCGAAAATGCGCGGGACATCCTCTTTACGATCGATGCTGCGGGCAGGCTGACGGCGGTGAACAAAGAGGCGGAACTGTTTTCCGGCTTCTCGAAGGTCGAACTGTCCGGCAAGGACGTCAGCGACTTTCTTACCCCCGAGGGGACCGAGCGCGCAAGGAATATGCTCGCCGGCAGGGTTGCTTCGGGGCAGTGGGCCGAGACCGAGGTCATCAAGCGCGATGGCAGCCGCGCTTTTCTTGACGTGAGCGTGCGGAAAATCATCAAGGACCGGAAACCGGTGGGTTTCCAGGTTTCAGCCCGCGACGTGACCGAACAGAAGAACCTCAGGGAAATGCTTGTCAAGGCCGAGCGCCTGGGCGCCATCGGACAGGTGGGGATCGCCGTGCGGCATGAGATCAACAATCCCCTCACCACGGTCGTCGGCAACATCGAGTTGTTATTGGAGCGGTACGGGGACAAGGACCGGGAACTGACAGCCCGCCTCAACACTGTTTTGGATAGCGCTTTGAGAATCGCCGAGATCGTCAAACGGCTGCAGGCGATCAAGGAGGAAAAGGTCGTGGACTACCTGAAGGGTGTGAAGATGACGGACTTGAAGCAAGGATGAGGCGAATCGACCATATCGTCGCGTCAAATAACCGGAGGTCTTATGAGAAATATTTTCAACACGCTGTTCCTGATCGCGCTGCTGTCCGGCCTCCCCGGATGTTTTGTCGTCAAAGTGAACCTTGGACCCGAGGCCCAACCCCTGGAGGAAGAGGCGATAGCGGGCCAGGGCAAGGACAAAATTGTGCTCATGGACCTGTCAGGGACGATCACGAGCGATGAGAACGGATCCCTGGTCGGCGGCGCGAAAGAGCCGGGCATGCTTGCCCGGATTCGAGAACAGCTCGACAAGGCCCGCCTCGATAGAAACGTCAAGGCCGTTGTGCTCAGGATCAACAGTCCCGGCGGCGGAGTTACCGCGTCGGACATGCTCTATCACGAACTCAAAACTTTCAGGCGCGACACGGGGGTAAAAATTATCGCGCACTTCATCGATCTGGGAACCTCGGGCGCGTATTACACCGCCCTTGCCGCTGACCGCATAACGGCCCAGCCCACGAGCATCACCGGCAGCATCGGAGTCACGATGCTTCGCGTGGACGCTTCCGGGCTGATGCAGAAAATCGGGATCCAGGCCCTTGAGATTTCCTCCGGCGCGGAGAAGGGCATGGGATCGCCGTTTCGCCCGATGTCGGCCGAAGAGAAGGGGATTTTCCAGAGGATGATCGACAGCATGTACGGCCGGTTCGTGAGCGTCGTTTCCGAGGAGCGGAAGATGCCGGCCGATCGGGTGCGGCAACTGGCCGACGGACGCATCTACACGAGCCAGGAGGCAAAGGCCTCGGGCCTCATCGACGGGATCGGCTACCTGGACGACGCATTCGACCAGGCGAGAGGGCTGGCACACCTGGAACGCGCCACGATCGTTACCTACCATCGACCGGGCGATTACCGGCCTAATGTATATTCCATGAGCATGACGCTCTTCAACCTGAATCTGGGAGAGCTGGCAGGACCGGGCTTGAAGTTCACGTACCTGTGGATGCCTTAGATGGTTGCGGTTCTCCGACGGTGGTAGAAAAAATACCTTAGCATGAAGTCCATAAATCTTCTCATATTCGACCTCGACGGCACGCTCGTCGATACTCTGGAGGACATCGCCGCTTCCGTGAACCACACGCTTGCGCGCCTCGGCCGAAACCCCATCGGCCGGGACGAGGTCAGGCAATATGTGGGGGACGGAATCGAGGCCCTCATGGCTCGTTCGCTC